>NZ_JAVFVX010000001.1:31182-74691 GCF_033441795.1 Streptomyces sp. ADMS
TCCGGTCGCGGAGCCGGCCGCCCAGTACCTCCCGCCGGTCGCGGGGCACGCGCCCCCGCACGTCAACGAGGCGGCGACGCAGTTTCTCCCGCCCGTGGGCCCCGGGGCGCTGCCGCCCGAGACGAACGCCGAGGCGACCACGTTCCTGGGCCGGGTGCCGCAGGCGGCCCCCGCCGGGTCCGACGCCGACGCCACGCAGTACATCCCCCCGGTGCCCGGGGGTTCGTACGGCGTACGCCCGGGCGGCGCCGACGACCGTCAGCCGCCCTCCGACTTCGACAACCTCTTCCGCGACGGCCCGGGCGACGGGGCACCTGCCGGTGCCACCCAGCAGCTGCCCCGCATCCCGCCGCAGCAGCAGCACCAGCAGGCTCCGTACGCCGCCCAGCAGCCCCCGTACGGCTTCCGGGCCGCCGCGCCCCACGACCTGGACGACCGGCACGACGGGCGGGGCGGTGGAGGCCGACGTTCGCGGGTGCCCGTCATCGCGGCCCTCGGGATCGGCATCGCCGTCCTCGGCGTCGGCGCCGGCGCCCTGCTGAGCAGCGGAGGCGGGGACAGCGACCAGGACGACGGCAACAAGACCGTCGCGGCGAACTCGGCCGCGCCGGAGGCGTCCGGGTCACCGGCCGCCGACCCGGCGAAGGCGCAGGCCGCCGAACTCGACAAACTGCTCGCCGACAGCAACAGCAGCCGCGACACGGTGATCAAGGCCGTGGCGGACGTCAAGTCCTGCGCCAACCTCGGCCAGGCGGCCACGGACCTGCGCGGCGCCGCCCAGCAGCGCGCCGAGCTGGTCACCAGGCTCTCCACGCTGGCCGTCGACAAACTCCCCGAGCACGCCGAGCTGACCACCGCTCTCACCAAGGCGTGGCAGGCCTCCGAGTCGGCCGACAACCACTACGCGGCCTGGGCCGACCAGGTCGCGGGCAAGAACGGCTGCAAGAAGGGCCAGGCCCGTACGACGAACCAGACCCAGAAGGGCAACCAGCAGAGCGGTATCGCCACCACCCAGAAGGCCAGGGCGGCCGAGCTGTGGAACACGATCGCGAAGACGTACGGCCTGACGGAGCGCCAGTCGACCCAGCTCTGACCCGACGCGTCCGTCCGTGCGGGCCGTGCCGGCCGCGCGTCAGTCGTCCGCGCTCTCCAGCAGCTTCGTCGTGTCGATGAAGCCCTTGCGGGCGGCGACGAGCCGGCCCTCGCGGACGATCTGGAGAGTCACCTGCGAGTTGACCAGGCGCTGGAAGCTGATCACCGAGAGCAGGTCCTCGAACCGCCAGCGCAGCGGCGGGGTGAGGCCGCCGGTGGTGACCTGGAGGCCGTCGTCGAGGGCCCGCCGGACCGTGATCGAGGACACCTCGCCCCCGTCCAGAGACTCGACGACCGCTTTCAGGACGGTGTACGCGATCCAGGTGGTCTGCACACCCGCGTCCTGCGGGTCGATGCGGTTGTCGTCGAAGGCCTCTTCGCTGATGACCTTCTTCATCTCGTCCCAGCGGGCGTCACTGGCCACCGGGTACCAGCCGGTGATGTACGAGCCCTCGTACGGCCCCGACTTGCCGCCGGTCGCGTTGATCACCGTCTGGTCGACGCTGCCGAGCACGGTGGCGGTGCGCACGTCCGGGTAGTCCTCGCGGTTGCGCCGGAAGGAGTCCATGAAGGTGCTGGTACGGTCCCCGAGCGCCGGCACCACACAGCCCTCGCTCTCGCTCCCGGTCTCCGTGTCCGTCGTCCGTTCCAGGGCGAGTTTCGTCTGCGCCGCGTACTCGTTGGCGTCCTCGGAGGCCAGCTGGTCCCGCGCCGGGGCGTGGCCGCCCGCCCGCAGACCGGAGTCGAGGAGCTGGGGCAGCTGGTCGCCCGCGATGGAGTCGGGGCGGACCAGGGCGACGGGACCGCAGACGCTGGCGAGTTCCCTGCCCAGGCCGGCCAGAAGGGCGGGCGAGCCGCCGTTGACCGGGTAGGACATCGGGTTGGTGAACTCGTCGTTGGTGACGCCGTAGCCGCCTATGTAGGGGATTCCGGCGGATGCCAGCGGGCCCAGGAAGGCGTCGCCGAACTGGCTGTAGGAGCCGACGACCGCGACGACGCCCTCGTCGGCCGCGCGCCGGGCGCACTTCGCGGCGGTCACCCGGTCGTTGTGGTCGTTGCAGGTCAAAACCTTGAGCTTGCGCCCGTTGAGGCCGTCCGTGGAGTTGATCCACCGGGCGTACGCCTGCGCCATGGCCGGCATGCCTGGCTTGTTGGTCGCGTCGGTGCCCTCCGGCGCCCAGGTCATGACGGTGATGTCACCGCTCTCCGGACCGTCCGAGGTGCCCGGTACGACCCCGCAGCCGGCGGCGAGCGCCGTGCACACGGCCAGCGCGGCCATGGACCGGTCGAACCGGACTCCGGACCTGGGCCGGGAGGGGGTGCGCCTGAAACTCGTGCGGACGGTGTTGCGGAAGGTGCTGCGGGTGCGTCGCCTGCCGGTCATGGGCATGCACGATTCCGTCACACAGCCAACCCAGGTGTGACCCTTGGTCAACGTCCGGTGACGGGGAGGTGAATTACGGGGGGTGTTGATCTCGATTTCGGGGGGACCGTACGATCGATGACCGTGCAAGGTTCGGAAGACTCTTCCCGTCGCGGCCGTCGCTCCCCCACCATGGGCGGCATGCCACTCAACGACATGCCGTGGTGGCGCTGGCGCAGCAATGTGCGCTCCGCGCTGCACATGCTCTCCGATCCGGCGTTCCAGCGGGACGTCTGGCTGGCCGGCGTCGACGGGTACGGGGACGTCACCGACGCCGTGTACCGCCTGGTCGAGGACACCTGGCTGGACAGCTGGTCCGCCGAGAAATACGTCGGCACGATCTTCCGGGACTCCCAGGAAGCCGCCCTCGTCGACACCGCCGTACTCCGTGTCCTGCGGATCATGCACCAGGTCGGCCCGGACGCACCCGTCTCGGCCTACCTCGACCACGCAGGCTGGCCGGAGGCGGTCCGGGCGGCCCGGGACGCCCACGTACGCCTCGCGGCGAGCGACGGCGAGGAACCGGACACCGCGCCACGCACGCTGGAGACACTCCGGATACTGACGCGCTCGGCATAGCCGCCTCCCAGGCACCCGACTGTTCCGGCCGGCGGACGGAAGTCGGCGGACCGGGGCGGATATGGGACCCTGTCCGGCATGAACGAGCAGTCCGGCCGAGCCGCGGCCCCCGCAGAGCAGCAGCCCGCCGAGCAGTACGTCCTCATCCTCTCCTGCCCCGACAAGCAGGGCATCGTGCACGCCGTGTCGAGCTACCTCTTCATGACCGGCTGCAACATCGAGGACAGTCAGCAGTTCGGCGACCGGGACACGGGACTGTTCTTCATGCGCGTCCACTTCTCGGGCGAGGCGCCGGTGACCGTGGAGAAGCTGCGCGCGAGCTTCGCGGCGATCGGTGACGCCTTCCACATGGAGTGGCAGATCCACCGGGCCGAGGACCGTATGCGGGTCGTCCTGATGGTCAGCAAGTTCGGCCACTGCCTCAACGACCTCCTCTTCCGCGCCCGTATCGGCGCGCTGCCGGTCGACATCGCGGCGGTCGTCTCCAACCACCCGGACTTCGCCGAGCTGGTCGCCTCGTACGACGTCCCCTTCGTCCACATCCCGGTGACGAAGGACACGAAGGCGGAGGCCGAGGCACGGCTGCTGGAGCTGGTGCGCGCGGAGGGCGTGGAGCTGGTGGTCCTGGCCCGCTACATGCAGGTCCTCTCGGACGACCTGTGCAAGCAGCTGAGCGGCCGGATCATCAACATCCACCACTCCTTCCTGCCGAGCTTCAAGGGCGCGAAGCCGTATCACCAGGCCCACGCGCGGGGCGTGAAGCTGATCGGCGCGACGGCCCACTACGTCACGGCCGACCTGGACGAGGGCCCGATCATCGAGCAGGAGGTCGAGCGGGTCGCCCACGACGTCACGCCGGACCAGCTGGTGGCCATCGGCCGCGACGTGGAGTGCCAGGCGCTGGCGCGGGCGGTCAAGTGGCACGCGGAGCGACGGATTCTGCTGAACGGGCGGCGGACTGTGGTGTTCGCGTAGGCAGGGGACAGGTGAACGGCGGCGTGGCACCCGGATCGAGGACCGCGGCAGCCCGGTGGCGGGTGCGGTGGGGCAAGGACGCCAAGGGCCGGTCGCCCTGGACGCGCGGACGTGTGCTCGCGTCACTCGCCGTCCTGACGTCCGCTCTGTCGGTCTTCCATACGGCCGTGCCCAACACCGTCGGCAACCTGGGCAGCCTGCTGGAGGCGTTCCTCCCCTGGCTGGGCCTGGCCGTCCCCGGGCTCCTGGTCCTGGCGCTGCTGCGCCGCTCGGCCACCGCGCTGGTGGCGCTGCTGCTCCCCGTGGCGGTCTGGGCACACCTCTACGGCGGGCTGCTCCTCCCGGGGGCCGGGGCCGGGGGCCGCGGCGCACCCGACCTCACGGCGGTCCAGCACAACGTCAGTGACGAGAACGCCGACCCCGTGGGTACCGCAGAAGCGCTGATCGACGCCGGCCCCGATCTCATCGCGCTGGAGGAGCTGACACCCTCCGCGCTGCCGCTCTACGAGAGGTCCCTGGCACCCGCCTACCCCCACCACGCGGTCGAAGGCACCGTCGGCCTCTGGTCGAAGTACCCGCTGACAGACGTGCGACTGCTGGACATCAGGCCCAGCGGGATCGGAGAGGGCTGGAACCGTGGGTTGCGGGCCGCCGCACGTACACCGTGGGGCGAGGTCGCCGTCCATGTCGCCCACCTGCCCTCGGTCCGCATCCGGCTGACCGGCCTCGATTCCGGCTACCGGGACGAAAGCGCGGGACTGCTGGGCGAGGCCGTCGCCGCCGAGGAGCCGGCCACGGTGATCCTGCTGGGCGACCTCAACGGCACGCTGGACGATCGCGGCCTGGCCCCGGTCACCTCACAGATGAAGTCGTCGGTGCGTAGCTTCGCCTTCAGCTGGCCCGCGGTCTTCCCCGTCTCCCGCATCGACCATGTCATGACCCGCTCGGCGACCGTCACCGACGTCCGGACCCTGCCCGCTACGGGCAGCGATCACCTTCCGGTCGTGGCCGGCATCAGGTTCGCTTCCTGACGGCGCGGAAGACCACACACCGGGTGATGTCAGTGCCTGGCTCTACGGTCTGTTCATGACTCCTGAGATGCGGGACACGTTGAGTCCCTTCCGTGACAAGGCGATTGCGCAGGGCATTTCGGCCGTCCTGACAGCGGCTCCGCCCCGCGTCGACGTCGGACCTCCACCGAGCCAACTTCAGGGGCTGGACGCCGCCCAGGTCGGTGAAAACGATGGCGCGAGTGCGTCGCCTGTCCAGACAGGGAACTCCAGGGCGAGGTGCAGGTGTTCCTCAGCCGCGTCGAGGTCGCCGAGGCGGGAGAGGGACACGGCGGATTCGTGTGCCCATCGGCCGGGCGAGTCGTGCGCGGCCCAGGAGTCACCGGAATCAGTGAGGGAGCGGCTGATGGCGGTTTCGGGAGAACGCGAGATGTCGGGTGGCGGCGCGTCGGTCGTTGTCCTGGGCTGCGGCGTCGGCGCACCCACCGTCGCCTCGACGAGATCGAACGTGCGGGCCTGGCCGGCGAGTTCGACCGCGTCAAGCGTCTCGCCCGCTCCGTCGTGGCTCTCTGCGACCATCACGAGAACCTCACGGAACCGATGTCGTGAGGGCGCACCTACATCCGGCTCAGTGAAGCCGCCGCGAACAGCACGTCCCTGATCGCCTCCCTGTCGCCGTCCTGTCCCGCCGCCGCCTCCTTCGGGGACACATGGCCCGCCGCCAGTTGGCAGAACTCGACCCCGTCCAGGGCTACGTGGGCCACCTCGTGGGCGGCCGAGGGGAGGGCGGCCGGGGAGTCCAGGGGGATCAGCCACTCGCCGCCGCCCGAGCCCTCGATCTCCAGACGGAGGCTGCGGCCGGGCTCACCCGCCGGGACCAGGTGGCGGGTGGTCCGGCCCGGGGAGGCAAGGCCCGCCCGGCGGCGGGCGGCCAGGGCTTCCGGGAGCATTCGGGCCGCGAGGTCGATCATGCCGTGGAGGTAGCGGGGGGCCGGAGGTTCGTAGGGGTAGTCGACCGCCTCCGCGATGTCGCCCGCGTGTAGCCAGCACTCGAAGGCGCGGTCCAGCATCGCGTCGTGCAGCGGCAGTTCGAAGTCGCCGTAGGACACCGGCAGCTTTCCCGAGCCGCCCCCGCGCTCGGCTTCGCTCGCGCGGGAGGTACCCCCGGCCGCGAAGGAGACCGTCCGTACGACGCCGTGGCTCTGCTCCCGCCACGGCACCCGCACCGAACGGGTCGGTGGGAAGTACGAGGCTCGCCAGTACGCCTCCGTACGGCCCGCCGGAGTCGGTGCGACCGGTTTCCTGTGCTCGCCGGTGAGCGGGTCGTCCAGGCCCAGCGCGACCGCGACCAGGCCGTCCACGCTCAGCAGATGCGCGATGACACCGGCGACCGTCGTCCTACGGGTCGTCTGCTCGTCGCCCTCGAACCAGCGCAGCCGCACGGGCGCGTGCCACTCCGCGTCGCCGAAGTCCTGGAGCAGGGCGTCGAGGCGGGCGGTCTCCGCGTCGTACGGAGCCGCCCACTCCGGGACCGGGATGCGCGGCGGGCGGCGGCCGAGGCAGCCCTCCAGGACGCGGGTGCGCAGGGTCGGGTCCAGGTCGAGGGGCTCCGGGCGCTGCAGCAGCTCGACGGCCTCGCGCAGGCGCCGCGCCTCGTCCGCGCAGGCACCGCACTCCCCGAGGTGCTCCTCGACGGCCAGAGTCTCCTCCGGTGTGCAGGCGGCCAGCGCCCACGCTCCGAGCAGCGACCTCAGTACGTCGTGTTCCAGGACGAGGGGTACGAGGGGTACGACGGGCAGGTCCCGCGCGTCGGGCAGGGGGCGGCCCGTGTCCTCCACCGAGGAACGCGGCATCGGTATGCGGGGCGGGCCGTCTCCGGCGCCGGGTGCCGGTCCCCTGCCGGTACCGGCACCGTCGCCTTTTTCGGGGCCCTTGGGGTCGTATCCCTCCAGCTTCTCCCAGTCGTCGTCCTCGTGCCCCGCGCCGCTCACACCGCACCCCCGTGTTCGGGGGGTGCCCCGGGTGTGCCGGTGTCGTGGGCCGTGGACAGGAGTTGGAGGCCGAGGCGGAGGCGGCGGCGGGCCTCGGCCTCCGTGACGCCCAGGTCCGCGGCGGTCTGGCGGTAGTCGCGCCGCTGGAAGTACGCGAGCTCCAGGGCGGCGCGCAGCGGGGCGGGCATGGACGTGACGATGTAGTCGGCGCGGGCGGCGACGGAGGCGCGGCGGATCCTGCGTTCCAGTTCCTCCAGGGAGGCTTTGGAGGAGCCTGGGGCGCCCGCGCAGGTGTCGGCCGGGTCACTGTGGGCCAGCGCCGCCGTCTCCGTCTGGCGCAGGCGCTGTACCGCGAGGCGGTGGGTGAGGGTGGCCAGCCAGGAACGCAGCGGGCCCTGCTTGGGGTCGTACGCGTCGGGGTGCTGCCAGACGTGGGCGAAGACCTCGCGGGTGATGCGGTCGGCGTCCTGCTCGTCTCCGAGGACACGGTGGGCGAGGCCGTGCACGAGCGAGGCGAACCGGTCGTACAGCTCACCGAGCGCGGCTGCCTCCCCGCGCGAGAGCCGCTGCTGCATCCTGCGGTCCCAGCGGGGCGGTGTGTCCCTCTTCGCCATGCGGCCCCCTCACCCCCGTACGTCCCGGTCGTGCCCGTGCCGTGTTCCTGTCCAGGTCCGGCGGCTGCCCACCCTCTCCTCGAATGTAGTCGGCACCTCCGACAGCCCACTTCGCTTTGCGGCATTGTGCGCCCTCCGTAGGGCCACGGATGGTAGAGAACCATCAGAGATCGACCCAACGTGACCTAATTCGCGTCGCTTTCGATCGAACGGGATCACGGGTGACCGAAACAAGTCCCTTGCAAACCGCTTGCAAGCCTCTTGCGATCCAGGCCGAGTCGATGTGCGGTGTTTGAGGGCACGACTATCGGGCAGCCGCGTCGAAAGGAAGCGTAGGGCGGGCTTCCGGTTCTGTCGTTTCTGTCGTTTCTGCCGGATCAGTCGGACGAGTTGAACGAGAGGCGTGATGGTGGCGTTCAAGGTGACCGACGGCGAGCGCGGCGGCTGGACCGTGCTTGAGGTGTCCGGAGAGATGGACCTGGTGACCTCACCGGAGTTGCGTCAGCGGGTGCACGACGCGGTGGCCGAGGGCCGCCACCGCGTCGTCCTCGACCTCTCCGGGGTCGTCTTCTGCGATTCCAGCGGGGTGGGCGTCCTCATCGCCGTCCGCAGGCTGCTGCGCTCCTGCCAGGGCCGGCTGCGGCTGATCCTGCCCGCACAGGACGCCCCCGACAACGCCCAGGCCCACCACGTCAACCGGGTCCTCGGCGCCCTGGGAGTCCGCCGCCTCTTCGACGTCTACGCGGACCTCACCACGGCCACCGACGAGAGCGCGGCCCCCCTCCAGGCGGCCACGCGCGCGTGACGCCGTTGTCGCGGAATTCCCCCAGTCTTGGCACAGGCGCCGTTTTCCTGCCCCGGTTGTCACCTGCGCGTCGTACGCTCCGTGCGAGACGGACCTCGACGCAGAGGTAAGACGCGGACGCCACACGCAGACGTAAGGCAGGCCCGACAGACATGGTCAGCTCCGAGTACGGGCGGAAGATCGCAGCCCGGTTCGCCACCTTCGACCAGGACGGCAACGGCTACATCGACCGGGAGGACTTCAACGTGGCGGCCAAGGCGCTGCTCGCCGAGTTCGGCACCCCCGCCCGGTCGGACAAGGGACAGGCCCTCTACGGCGGCGCCGAGGCCTTCTGGCAGGGCATGGCGGGGATGGCGGACCGGGACGGCGACCAGCGGATCACCCGCGACGAGTTCGTGACCGGCGCCGTGAAGCGGCTGCGTGACAATCCCGGCCGGTTCGCCGAGATCGCCCGCCCCTTCCTGCACGCGGTCCTGGCCGTCGCGGACCTGGACGGCGACGGCGCGGCGACGGTCGGCGACACCGAGCGCGTCCTCAAGGCACTCGGTGTGCCCGAGGACATCGCCGCCGTGGCCGCCGCGACCCTCGACACCGACGCCGACGGCCGGGTCGGCGAGGCGGAGATCATCGACGCGTTCGCCCGCTACTTCACCGTCTCCGACGCGGAGTCCGACACGGGCACCGACTCCGAGTAGCGTTCACGCAGCTTGTACTTGAGCACCTTCCGCAGGGCCTCGTTGCGCGGAAGGGCGTCCACCACCTCCAGCCGCTCCGGCAGCTTGTGTACGGACAGCCCTTCCGAGCGCAGGTACGAGGTCAGCGCGGCCAGGGTCAACTGCCCTGCCCCGTCCGGCTGTTCCGCCGGCTCCACGACCGCGCAGACCAACTCCCCGCGCTCCGTGTCCGGCAGCCCCACCACGGCGACGTCCCGGATGGCCGGATGCGTGTGCAGCAGGTCCTCGATCTCCTTCGCCGAGATGTTCTCGCCCTTGCGGATGATGACGTCCTTGAGCCGCCCGGTGAGCACCAAGTGCCCGCTCCCGGTCAGGAATCCGAGGTCACCGGTGCGCAGAAAGCCGTCCGCGTCGAAGGCTTCGGCGGTCTGCGCGGGGTCGAGATACCCCTGGCACACGGCCTCCCCGCGCAGCCTCACCTCGCCCTCCACCACCCGTATCTCCATGCCCTCCGGCGGTCGCCCCTCCGTCGTCGCCAGGTTCTCGACCGTGTCGTCCGGCGCCCCCATGGTGATCATCGGCACCTCGGTCATCCCGTACCCGTGCGTGAGCTGCACCCCCATCTCGCGTACGACGGAGTGGTAGACCTCCGGCGGCTTCGGCGCCCCGCCGCCCGCGAGCAGCCGCAGGGAGGGGATCACCGCAACGCCCGGCTGCTTGCGCTGCTCGGCGAGGAACATGGAGTAGAAGGCCGTGGACCCGCCGGCCACGGTCACCCCGTGTTCGCGGTACCCCTCCAGTGCGTCCGGCAGTGCGAACTGCTCGAACATCACCGCCGGGAAGCCGTACAGCAGGAGCATGACCGTGTAGTCGGGGCCGGCGATATGCGCGTACGGAAAGGCCATCGAGCCCACGTCGGACTCGGTGAGCCGCAGGGCGTGCGCGAGGCACGAGCCGCCCGCGATGAGCGAACGGTCGGTGTGGAGCACGCCCTTGGGGTCGGAGGTCGTTCCCGAGGTCCAGTAGATCCAGCGGACGGAGGTGCCGTCGGCGGGCGGGGGCGGCAGCGACGACGGGTCCCCGTCGGGGAGTTCGTCGTTGTCGTACGCCTGGAACACTCCCTTGGCCCCGAGCCGCCGCGCCATCTCCGTGTGGTCGAAGCCGCGCCACACGCCCGGCACCGCGAAGAACTCCGCCTTCGACTCCCGTAGCGCGAAGCCCACTTCACGGTCCCGGTAGAAGGGGATGACCGGCGACTGCACGGCGCCCAGGCGGGCCAGCGCGAAGGAGAGCAGGGCGGTCTCGATACGGGTGGGCAGCTGCCAGGCGACGACGGTGCCGGGGCGCACGCCCATGTCGTACAGGCCCGCCGCCACCCGCTCGGAGCGGGCGCGGAGTTCGCCGAAGGTGAGGGAGCGGTCGTCCTGGAGGAGGACGGGCTGGTCGGGGGTGAGTTCGGCGCGCCGGGTCACCAGTTCCCAGAGGGTACGGGCCGAACCCAGGGCGTGTGCGGTGTCGACGAGGTTCACGTGGCCCCCAGTTGCCAGCTGACCAGAAGACGGCCTGACGGACAGTCAGATTGTGCGGGGAGCGTAGGGCTTGGCGCCTTGTCGGTCCATAGGTGCGGGACTAACCTTCTAGGGGGCTGGAACTGACGGACCGTCAGATAATCACCGAACGGCCAGGCGGAGGGGACCCATGACCGAACTGCCCCGCATCATCAGCGTCGACGACCACGTGATCGAACCCGCACACCTCTTCGAGACCTGGCTGCCGGCCAAGTACCGGGACAGGGGACCGAAGCCCTTCACCGCCGGAATCGGTGAACTCGCCTACGTGGGCGGCAAGTACCGGATCACGACCGACCCCGAGGGCCCGGTCACCGACTGGTGGCAGTACGAGGACCTGCAGTTCCCGTACAAGCGGATCATCGCCGCCGTCGGGTTCTCCCGGGACGAGATGACCCTCGACGGCATCACCCGCGAACAGATGCGGCGCGGCTGCTGGGACCCGAAGGCCCGGCTCGCCGACATGGACCTCAACCATGTCGAGGGCTCACTCTGCTTCCCCACCTTCCCGCGGTTCTGCGGGCAGACCTTCGCCGAGGCGCAGGACAAGGAGGTCGCCCTGGCGTGCGTGCGCGCCTACAACGACTGGATGGTGGAGGAGTGGTGCGGCGACAGCGGCGGCCGGCTGATCCCGCTGTGCCTGATCCCGCTGTGGGACATCGAGTTGGCGGTCGCGGAGATCCGGCGCAACGCCGCACGCGGAGTGCGGGCGGTGACGTTCTCGGAGATCCCGACGCACCTCGGGCTGCCGTCGATCCACTCCGGCTACTGGGACCCGTTCTTCGCGGTGTGCGAGGAGACCGGGACGGTCGTCAACATGCACATCGGCAGCAGCAGCCAGATGCCCGCCGCCTCCCCGGACGCACCGCCCGCGGTCCAGGCCGCGCTGAGCTTCAACAACGCGATGGCGTCGATGATGGACTTCCTGTTCAGCGGGGTGCTGGTGAGGTTTCCGGCGCTCAAACTCGCCTACAGCGAAGGGCAGATGGGCTGGATCCCGTACGCCCTGGAGCGCGCCGACGACGTGTGGGAGGAGCATCGCGCCTGGGGCGGGGTCAGGGACCTGATCCCGGAGCCGCCCTCGACGTACTACTACCGGCAGATCTTCTGCTGCTTCTTCCGCGACAAGCACGGAGTCGCCTCACTGGACGTCGTCGGCCGCGACAACGCCACCTTCGAGACCGACTACCCGCACGTCGACTCGACCTTCCCGCACACCAAGGAGGTCGCTCTCGACCATGTGAAGGGCCTCGACGCCGAGACCGTCTACAAGCTGATGCGCGGCAACGCGATCCGCATGCTCCAACTCGATCTGGACCGGGACCGTTAGTGGATCTCACGGACACGCCCCAAGAGGCGGAATTCCGGGCTCGGTTGAGGGAGTGGCTGGGCAAGGCCCTGCCCTCCCTGCCGCCGAGGCCCTCGCCCGACGACTGGCCCGGGCGGCGCGCGTACGACCTCGGCTGGCAGCGGACGCTGTACGACGCCGGGTACGGCGAAGTCCACTGGGGCGCCGACCCCGCCGTACGGATGATCTTCCTGGAGGAGACCGAGAAGGCCGGCGCGCCCTATGTGGGCGCGAACTTCGTCGGGCTGCTGCACGCCGGGCCGACCGTCGCCGCCGAGGGGAGCGACGAACAGCGGGCGCGCTGGCTGCCGCCCGTGCTGCGCGGCGAGGAGGTCTGGTGCCAGGGGTTCAGCGAACCGGACGCCGGTTCCGACCTCGCGGCGCTGCGCACGCGCGCGTGGCGGGACGGCGACGACTATGTGGTGAGCGGCTCCAAGATCTGGACCTCGCACGCCGAAGTCGCCGACTGGTGCGAGCTGTTGGTGCGCACCGACCTGGACGCGCCCAAGCACCGCGGGATCACCTGGCTGGCCATGCCCATGGACGCGCCGGGCATCACCGTACGGCCGCTGCGCACGCTCGCCGGGTCGGACGAGTTCGCCGAGGTCTTCCTCGACGAGGTCCGGGTGCCGGTCGCCAACCGGGTCGGAGAGGAGAACGACGGCTGGCGCGTGACCATGGTGACGCTGTCCTTCGAACGCGGTACGGCGTTCGTCGGGGAGGTGGTGGCCTGTCGCCGGGTCCTCGGTGAACTCGCCCTGGCCGCACGGGAGAACGGACGCTGGGAGGACCCCGTACTCCGGCGCCGGCTCGGACGGCTGAACGCCGAGTTCCGGGCACTGTGGCGACTCACGCAGTGGAACGTGAGCAAGTCCGTTCCCGGGGTCGGCGGGTCGGTCTTCAAACTGCGGTACTCCCACGCCCGGCAGGAGTTGTACGAGGCGGCGGCAGAGGTGCTGGGGGACTGGGCCGCGCTGGATCTCGACCGGCCCTGGGTGCTCGACCGGCTGTCCTCGCTGTCCTACACCATCGCCGCCGGCACCTCCCAGATCCAGCACAGCATCGTGGCCGAACGCGTTCTCGGGCTGCCGAAAGGGCGGTGACATCGCACATGCGCTTCCAACTCACCGAAGACCAGCGGGCGTTGCGGGATGGTGTACGGGGGCTGCTGGCGGGGCGGTTCGGGCGCGAGCGGCTGCGGGCGGCCATGGAGACCGCGGAAGCCGCGCCCGAGCTGGATCGGGGGCTGTGGCGGGAGCTGGGCGCCGCCGGGTTCTTCTCGCTGCGGTTGCCGGAGGCGGCGGGCGGGGTCGGACTGGGGCTGCCCGAGGCGGTGCTGGCGTTCGAGGAGGCGGGGCGCGTGCTGCTGCCCGGCCCGCTGATCGCCACGCATCTCGCGGCGGGGGTGGTGCCGGGCGCGGCGACGGGGGAGGCGGTGGTCACCGTCGTCGACGGTGGCGGGGTGGTGGAGTGGCTGGGGGCGGCCGACGTCGTACGAGGGGATGCCGCGGGGGCGGTACCGGTGCGGTCGGTGGATCCGCTCACGCCACTGCACCGGGCGGCCGAGCCGGACTCCGACGCCTGTCCGGACGTACTCCTGACCTCGCTGCTCACCGCCGCCGAACAGCTCGGCACCGCCGCCCGGGTGTGCGAGCTGGCTGTCCAACACGCCCGGACCCGTGAGCAGTTCGGACGCCCGATCGGGGCCTTCCAGGCGGTGCAGCAGCTGTGTGCCGGGATGCTGGTGCGGGTCGAGGTGGCGCGGGCGGCGGTGTACGCGGCTGCCGTCACCGTCCATCCGGCGGACGTCGCGGCGGCCCGGCTGCTCGCCGACGAGGCCGCTGTGCGCGGCGCCCGCGACTGCCTCCAGGTACACGGAGGGATGGGCTTCACCTGGGAGTCGGACGTCCATCTGTATCTGAAGCGGGCATGGGTACGGGCCCGGCGCCCCGGTTCGGTGACGGAGTGTGAGGAGTTGCTCGCCGCCGAGTTACTGACCGAGGCGTGATGGAGAGGGCCGGGGGACGTGGTCGGCTGCGGAGGGCCCGAGTTGTGTCGCGGATCGTGGCGTGATGGAAATGTGATCGAAGTGTGCTGAGATCACGCAGCGTCGATACCGGGTTGTGTCCTTCGCGTGACTCGTCACGGCCTGGAGTCGCGTGTTCGCTCCGGTACCTTCTGTGGGATGCGAGTGGTTCCGAGGTCGAGCCGTCCCGGTGTTGCCCCTGAGGCGGCCCCGGATCCGGCAGTGCGCGCCGCTCGCGGGGCGGTTCGGAGTTCCGTACCCGCCTGTTCGACTTCCCGGGGCGAGCGTCGCACAGTATGCCGCAGGCGTACTCCTTCGCGTTGGAATATGCCTGAAGCGCTTGTTCGCGTGACTGTACGTCAACCATGCTTTCTCGTAAGGGACTCACGTTCTGTGATTCCTGATCTGGCCATGGGCCCAGCCGTTGTTCTGGGCATGCGGAAAATGGCTACGATCGTGGCCCTCGTGCGGCGCGGGGCGATGTGTCCGCCGGTTCGGATGGTGTGAGCGGTGCAGGTGCTTCAAGTGCAGCTGGAGATCCGGCCCGACCCCGCTGAGGTGGGGCGGGCCCGGAGATGGGTGCGGTCGCGGCTTGCCGGGTCCGGGGTGGCGGACGACGAGCCGCTGGCCGAGACGCTGGTTCTTCTCGTCTCCGAACTGGTGACCAACGCGGTGGTGCACACCGGGTGTCCGGCCGTGCTCCGGCTGTCGTTCCAGGGCGTGTGCGGTGCGCAGCCCGGCGCACAGGGTGTGGCCGCCGGGATGGTCCGGCTGGAGGTCGCCGACCTGAGCGCCTGTCCGCCCGCGCCCCGGTATGCCGACCGTGACGAGACCAACGGGCGCGGGCTGGAGCTGGTCGACGGGCTCGCCGACCGGTGGGGGTGGAGCCCCGAGGGCGTCGGCAAGCGGATCTGGTGCGAACTGGACCGCTGTCCGGCCCCGGCCCCGTGCGGAGGTGGAAACGCTGTCGCCGCCACGGCCGCCACCACCGCCTCCGCGTACGGGGGCATGGCGGCGTACGAAGCCGTCTGACGGGACGCCCTGTCGCCGTGGCGCTCGACGGGGCACGGTTGCAGAAACGGCGGCGTTTTCGGGCCGGGTGTGGTGCGGTGCGCCGGGGTGTGCCCCTGTGCGCGGCTCTCGCAAATAGGGCGTAAGTGATAAATCCCCGAACGGGTGTTGACGTGACGTGACCACTTGAACACGCTTGTGGTGAGCGCGATTCGCCGCGAGGGGACGGCGAGGGTTTCGGTGACGGGGGCCCTCGGCGAGTGCGGGTCGTGGTTCGGCGTCTGGCTCCCTCAGGGTCACGGGGAGCGGGGTGGGAACGCCGAAGGCGGGCGGCGGTGCGCGATGTGCCGTACTTGGGGTGGGCGATGGCGCGCCGCCGGCCGGCCGACAGGGGCTAGAGGACCGCCACGGGCGCCACGGGACTGCCCGTGGCGCCCGTGAACGGTTCCGGGGTCGCCGACAGCAGGAACTCGTACCGGTTTTCTTGTCCACAGGCTGTGGACAACTTTTCGAGATTCCAGTTCTGGCCCTGCGGCATCCCCATCTCCACCAGGTCGAGCGCATGGACGGGCATCCAGAGATCATCCGATTCCGGTGGAAAGATCTCAAAGGTGAGCGTGTCGTTCGCGACAGCCGCGACATCCCGGGCGTGGAACCACTCCGGCGTACGGATCGACAGCCCGGGCGAGGGGTACGTGTACCCGTGCTTGTCGCCGCCCAGGTACACCTGGATCTGCCCGGTCCGTACGAGCACGATGTCACCGGCTCGTACACGTGTTCCGGAGAGTTCCTCTGCCGCGTCCAGGTCCTCCGGGGTGACCGCGTGTCCCCCGTCGAGCCGGTCGACGCCCCGGGCGCGGGCCACGTCCAGCAGCACCCCGCGCGAGACGACGTGCCGCGCCTTGTCGATGCCGGCGAACCCGGCACCGGAGTGGGCGGTGATCGTGTCCGCCGGGCGGCCGTTGTAGAGCCTCCCGGAGTGGGAGGCGTGGGCGAGGGCGTCCCAGTGGGTCGCGCACTGGAGCCCCAGGGTCGCGATGTCGTCGCTGGTCGCGACCGTCCCGCCGCCCGGCGGCCCGAACAGCTCCTGGTTGATCTGGATCATGGCGTGCACGGGGTTCAGCCGGCCCGGAATCGCCCCGGTCTGGACGCCGTCCTGCTGGAGGGGGAGGGCGAGGGGGACGCGGTGACCGGTGCGGACGGTCGCGGCGGCCTCGCGTACGACGGCGTCGGTGATGAGGTTGAGGGTGCCGATCTCGTCGTCCGCCCCCCAACGCCCCCAGTTGTTCACGTGTTTGGCGATGGCGTGGAACTCGGCCGGCAATGACATGAGTCCGGTCCTTCCTGGAGTCCGGTCCCTCCCGGGGCTTGCCTCCGGATATCTGACGGGACATAAAATCTAACGGTCCGTCAGAAACCGCGGGAAGGGGCCGGGCATGGGGAACTTCTTGGCAGGCAAGGTGGTCGCCGTGACGGGCGCGGGGAGGGGCATCGGGCGGGCGGTGGCCCTCGCGGCCGCCGCCGAGGGGGCGCGGGTCGTCGTCAACGACTACGGGGTCTCCATCGACGGCGCCTCGCCGACGAGCGAGGTCGCCGAGAGCATCGTCAAGGAGATCGAGGCGGCGGGCGGGGACGCGGTCGCGGTGGCCGACGACGTGTCCACGATGGCCGGCGGCCAGCGGGTCGTCGACGTGGCCCTGTCGTCGTACGGACGCCTCGACGGGGTCGTGTGCGTCGCCGGGATCCTGCGCGAGCGAATGTTGTTCAACATGTCCGAGGAGGAGTGGGATCCGGTGCTCGCCACTCATCTGAAGGGAACGTTCACGGTGTTCCGGGCAGCCTCGGCGGTGATGCGACAGCAGCGGACGGGGACGCTGATCGGGTTCACCAGCGGAAACCACCAGGGGTCGGTGTCCCAGGCCAACTACAGCGCGGCCAAGGGCGGGATCATCTCGCTCGTGCGGAGCGCCGCGCTGGGGCTGCACAAGTACGGGGTGAGCGCGAACGCGGTGGCGCCGGTCGCCCGTACGCGGATGTCGGCCAACGTGCCCATGGAGCTGGCGGAGATCGGGGAGCCGGAGGACGTGGCCGCGTTGGTGGTGTACCTGCTCTCCGAGAAGGCCCGGGAGCAGGCGATCACCGGGCAGGTGTACACGGTCGCCGGGCCGAAGATCGCGGTGTGGGCGCAGCCTCGGGAGCTGCGGGCCGCGTATGCCTCCGGCGGGTGGACGCCGGAAACGATCGCGGAGTTCCTGCCGGGGTCGGTGGGGGTTGATCCGATGCCGATGCTTTCGCGGTTGGAGCGGATGGAGAAGGCGGCGCGGGATGGATCGCGGCCGAACGCCCAGTAGCTCGGGGTGCGTGTGTTGTCCGGCGGCTGCGGGCCGTCCGTGGCTTGTCGCGCCCACGCGGCGGAGCCGCAAATCGGATACAGCCCAGCGCCCCTGGGCGGGTGCGGGCGCCCGGTGTTGAGAGGAGAGGTCTGTGGACTTTGGGTTCAGCGTCGGGGATGAGGAGTTCCGGCAGGAAGCTCGGGCTTGGCTCTGTGCGCATGTCGATGGGGCACTTGAACGGCGTTCCTGGGAGCGGATTCTTGGGAAGGCCGGGTGGATCGGGCTCTCCTGGGGTGAGACCGGGTACGGCAATCGCAGCGCCACTCTCACCCAACAGGTGGCCTGGGCCGAGGAGTACGCGCGGTCGGGGGCGCCGACGCGGTCCGGGCACATCGGGGAGAACCTGCTCGCTCCGACCCTTCTCGCGCACGGCAGCGACGAACAGCGCGCCCGGTTCCTGCCCCCGGTCGCCGCGGGCGAGGAGCTCTGGTGCCAGGGCTACAGCGAGCCCGGCGCCGGCTCGGACCTCGCCGGGGTGAGCACGAAGGCCGAACGGGACGCTGACGGGACGTACCGGATAACCGGCCAGAAGATCTGGACCTCCCTTGCCCAGGAAGCGGACTGGTGCTTTGTGCTCGTCCGTACCGAAGCGGGGTCCGTCCGTCATCGCGGACTCAGTTTTCTGCTCGTACCCATGGACCAGCCGGGGCGGATCGAGGTCCGGCCCATCCGGCAGATGACCGGGACCAGCGACTTCAACGAGGTCTTCTTCGACGGGGCACGCGCGCGCGTGGAGCACGTCGTCGGAGGCGAGGGCGGCGGCTGGGGCGTCGCGATGAGTCTCCTCGGGTTCGAGCGGGGGGTCTCGACACTCGCCCAGCAGATCGGCTTCGCCGGGGAGTTGGGGCGGGTGGTGCGGGCCGCCGTCGACAGCGGGGCGGTGGAGGATCCCGTCGTACGGGAGCGGCTTGTGCGGCAGTGGGCCGAGTTGCGGGTCATGCGCTGGAACGCCCTGCGCACACTGGGGAGTTCGGGGGACGCCGGCGCGCCGAGTGTGGCCAAGCTGCTGTGGGGCGGGTGGCATCAGCGGCTCGGGGAACTGGCCGTGCTGGTGCGGGGCGCGGGGGCCGCCGTGGGGCCGGTGGAGTGGTCGCAGGCGGCGCCGTACGAACTCGACCCCGCGCAACACCTGTTCATGTTCTCCCGGGCCGACACGATCTACGGCGGCTCCGACCAGATCCAGCGCACGATCATCGCCGAGCGCGTGCTCGGTCTGCCGAGGGAGCCCAAGGGGGTCGTCTGATGCGCGGTGTGCTGTTCGACGGGAAGCAGGTCCAGGTCGTCGATGATCTGGAGGTGCGGGCTCCGGGGGCGGGCGAGGTGCTGGTCGCGATCTCGGCGGCGGGGTTGTGCCACAGCGACCTCTCCGTGGTGGACGGGACCATTCCCTTCCCTGTCCCCGTGGTGCTCGGACACGAGGGCGCGGGGGTGGTGGAGGCCGTCGGGGCCGGGGTCGGGCATGTGGTGCCCGGGGATCACGTGGCTCTGTCGACGCTCGCGAACTGCGGTGCGTGCGCGGAGTGCGACCGGGGGCGGCCGACCATGTGCCGGCACGCGATCGGGCGCCCCGGGCAGCCGTTCACCCGGGGCGGGCGGCCGGTGTTCCAGTTCGCGTCCAACTCGGCGTTCGCGGAACGCACGGTGGTGAAGGCCGTTCAGGCGGTACGCATCCCGAAGGACATCCCCCTGCCGTCGGCCGCGCTCATCGGGTGCGGGGTGCTGACCGGCGTGGGCGCGGTGCTCAACCGGGCCCGGGTGGACCGCGGGGACAGCGTCGTGGTGATCGGCACGGGCGGGGTCGGGCTGAACGTCCTCCAGGGCGCGCGGATCGCGGGCGCCCTGCGGATCGTCGCCGTGGACGCGAACCCGGCGAAGGAGGCGGTGGCGCGGCGGTTCGGCGCGACCGGCTTCCTGACGTCGACGGAAGGGGTACGGGACGTGCTTCCTACGGGCGCGGACCATGTCTTCGAGTGCGTCGGGCGCGTCGAACTCGTACGGCAGGCCATCGACCTGCTGGACCGGCACGGCCAGGCGGTCCTGCTCGGCGTACCGCCCGCGACCGCCGAGGCGTCCTTCCTCGTCTCGTCGATGTACCTCGACAAGTCGATCCTGGGCTGCCGCTACGGGTCCTCGCGGCCGCAGCGGGACATCGCGCTGTACGCCGAGCTGTACCGCGAAGGGCGGTTGCTGCTCGACGAGTTGGTGACGGCGACGTACCCGGTCGAGGACTTCGAGAAGGCGATGGGGGACGCGGAGGCGGGGCGGGTGGCCCGGGGGGTGCTGACGTTCTGAGTCGGGGCGGCTGGCTTTCCGGCCGTGCCCGCGTGCGCTCCCACATGCGGGGGCGTTGTGCGCGGCTGCGGCGCTGATGGCGCTGGTGATACGGCGGCGGCCGGTCGGTCCGGGGGAAGGCCGGCGGCTCTGAGCCAGATCAGAGCTAGATCAGGAACCCGGTCGGCATCGCCCGTCCGTACAGTTCCGCGAGACCGATCAGCAGGACTCCGCCGCGTGCGGCCTCAGTCCGCAGGGCTTCGCTGAAACCTGCCGCGCTGAAGCATGCCAACCCGCACTGCGAGGTGTCCATGCCCCGTCCGGCGAGCAGTTCTCTCGCCCGGCTCAGGCGCTCAAGGTGAGCGAGGCCCATGACCGTGCCCCATTTCGCCTCGCCGAGGAGAGAGACCGAGGGACGGTTTCCGCCGGACCCCTGCTCGACCACGGCCACGTCGACCTGGATCTGACGGCGTTGCTTCGGATCGGTCACGACACCGCTGGCCACCTCGCCCAGAGACGTGCTCAGCATCGAGCGCCCGGGACCCATCACGTATTCACGGCACACCGCCTCGAAGTGCGGACCGGCCACCTGCGCGGCGAAGCGTTCCCCGGCCTGCGCCCACACCTCCGCCGCCTGGCCGACTTCCAGCCGGGTCCATGCGGGGCGCATGACGGCTTCGTAGAAGTTGATCAGGGGCTCGGTGACGCGGTACTGCGATTTCCCCGCCCGGAAGATGTCGGCCTCTCTAACCAGGAGATGGCTGTCTTCCAGCACGTTCAGGGGATGGGAGATGTCGACGGACTTCCGGCCGATGTAGCTCGCGATGCCCCCTCGTGTCGCATTGCCCTGCGCCACGGCCGCCAGTACGGAGTGGTAGAGCGCCGTGTCGCGAATGTCCGCCTCCTCGGCGAGGAGGTACCGCGCTTCGCGAAAGAGGGGGCTGTACGGGGAGAGGACCGTGCGACAGATCCAGTCGTCGAAGTCGTCCAGGCTCATGGGAACGTCGTCGGCCAGGAACTGGCGGCGGTAGGCGGGGGTGCCGCCGACCACGGTGTGCAGCCGGGCCGCGAGCGCGGGATCGGACGTCGCCCCCCAGAAGTCCGCCGCCGCCCGGTACCCGAACGGCCGAACGACGAGTTCGAGCTGTGCCCGTCCCCGCAGGGGAGCGTTGCTGGCCAGCAGCCCGCCCATGACGGACATGGCCGACCCGCACAGGAGCAGCCGCGCACGGCTCTCCTCCACCTGGAAGCGGTCGATCTCCCGCTGGATGAGCGAAGGGAGTTCCGGAGCCACCTTGGCGAGATACGGGAACTCGTCGATGACGACCAGGAAGGGGTCGCCCGCCGCGGCCGGACTCCCGGCAGTCCGCTGTCCGGGCGTGGCGAGCCCGAAGAGATACGTGATCGCGTGATCCCAGGTGGCGAAGGAAAAGTGCGCGGGGGAACCGACATGCTCGGCCAGCGCGGCGCTGAACTGGCGGAGCGACTCGGCCTCGGTCCCGGCCGTGGCCCCGAAGTAGAAGCCCCCGTACTGCTCGACGAGTGCCCGCAGGAGATAGGTCTTGCCCATACGCCGCCTACCGCTGACGATCCCGAGCCCGGCGTGGGGTACGGGCCGGCTCGCGAAGGCGGTGAGCGCGTCCCATTCTGGGCCGCGGTCGAAAACCCGCGACGGCTTGGGGGGGGTTGCCTGGCGCACGAGCAATCCTTAGGACTGTACTTCTTAGGGGTGCAGTCCTAAGGACTCTACCCGAAGCGGTCCCCTGTTCAGGAGCGTCAGGGTCGCGAGGCGGGGCCTACGTTCCCGGGCCGAGCGGAGCCAGCAAGAGGATCTAAGAGTTCACCTCCGCTCGTTTCCTCGATCTGCCGCTTCTCCGCACGTACCCGCTGAGTGAAGTGGAAAAAAAGGGTCCTTCTTCTCGGCCGAGAGTCTCGCGGACACGCCCACTCCTGCCGGCCCGACGCCTGAGCAGCTGGGCACCGACCGCGCCTTCATCGCTCTGACCAACCTGTGCAGGAAGCCGCACTACGGCCTGGAGCGACCGTCCCCACGCGCTCACTGCGAGGAGCGTTCCAATGCATCCCGATGGTCGGAAACCCACTGATACGCCCTCTGAACTTCCCTCACCACCCCGGCATCACGAAGCCGGACCATGGCGACGTCGCCCGCATCTGCCCCGGTTTCGATGCCTCGCCAGCAGCGGTCCTGCCACCACAAGACCGTGGACACAAGACGTTGCCGGTCCGACCACTCGTAGCTGTCAGCGATCAGCCTCATGCGTCGGGCTGCCTCCCCGACGTCGGCCGCCGCGGGGCCCAGATCGAGGTACTGCCAGCAGGCATGGGCGATGTCATGGATCCGGGCGCCCGGCGGCGCGAGGTCCCAGTCGATGAACGCCGCTGGCCGAAGCTCGCCACTGACGAGCCGATAGACCGTGTTCTTGGGCGACAGGTCGTTGTGACACACGACCTCGTGGGCTCCAGCCAGCGGCGTGTCGGCTGTCAGGTCGTGGAACTCGCGCACGAGCCGGGCGACCGTCACCAGGCTCTCGTCCGATGACACAGCGGCAGGCTGTCGCGGCTCCCACGCCACATGGCCATGAAGGTAACTGAGCACCTCTCGGCCCTCCTCGTCCACACCCAGATGCCGCGGAGCTCCGCTCCAGCCACCGGCTTCGAGCAACCTCAGCAGATCACCCACGAACTTGATGCGAGTAGAGGCTGGACGACGCACCGTGTCCCCGACACGAACGACGGCATTGACGAAACCACCGGGCAAGGACGACTCGGGCATCCCTCCACCCTGCCCGATCGGTACCCCGAATTCTCCACTTGTCCTTGTCCTTGTCACGCCGGGGCCCGGGTCAGGTGCTGGGGGCCACGAAGCGGATCGCCTCGATGGACTGCCCTGTGCCGAAGTGGTGTGTGACCCGACCGGTCCTGAGCCAGCCGAGGCGCTCGTAGAGGCGGATGGCGGCGGTGTCCTTGACCATGACGTCCAGTACGAGGCGGCGATCGCTGTGCTGTCCGTAGTCCATGGCTGTCCGGACCAGTCGCTCGCCCAGGGCGCGTTGCCGCGCGTCCCTGACGACGAACAGACGGGCCAACACCCCGATGCGCTGCTCGTCGACCCTGCTCCGCTCGGCCCACAGGGACACGGCATCCTCGCCGTCCGGCCGCATCACCGCGACGTGGCCGACGATCCTTCCCTCCGCCTCCGCGACCCAGGAGGCCAGTAGGCTGTCCGACCGCAGCCATGCCTCCGGGTGGGCGACGCCCTCGACCGGGTAGCCGTCGGCGGCGTGCACCTCGGTCAGCGCGGCTGCCGCACCTGGGAGGTCGGTGTCCTCGAAGGGGCGGATGCCGATGGTGCTGTCCATGGTGGACTCCTGCTGGGGTGGGCGTTCACTCGACAGGCAGTTCGTAGAGCAGGCCGGTGCGGTCCGCGCGGTGCACGTAACGGGACACCTCGAACGGTTCACCCTCCTGGTCCAGGCTCGTATGCAGGACGTCGAGGACCGGGACTCCGGGGAGCAGGTCGAGAATGGCGGCTTCGGCCGGCGTCGGCATGCGCGCCGTGATCTCGTCCCGTACGCGGGTCATGACGTGGCCGAGGTCTTCGAGTCGGCCGTAGATGCCGTCCTGACCGGTCCTGGGCTGCGTCAGTGCCGTGTCCTGTGCTTCGTCCCAGCGAAGGTAGGTCGACACGATCTGAACAGGCTCGTCGTCGGCGAAGTAGTGGTTCTCCCGGTGCGGCACGCTTTCGTCGTCGGCCGGGACGTCAAGGCGCTCGGCGATGTCCTGCGGCGGGCGTGACCGGGTGATGCCCACGACGTCGATACGGGCTTCCTTGCCCTGGCGCTGGGCTTCGAGCCGGAAGGGGGCGAGGCCGGTCTCGCGGTGGGCGCGGGAGTAGCGGTCGCTGCCGACCGGTGAAGACACCCTGCGGCGCGCGCTGCGGGCCGTTACGCAGGTACTGGGCGACGTGCTCCGCGTCGCCGGCAGTCGGGGTGCCCGACTGCCGGAGCCGGAGGGTGACTTCGGGGCCGGCGGTCAGGGGATCTGCGGTGGTGGGCGCCCATGGGCGTAACCATCACACCCGCTCTGTCCGTCGAGTACACGGTGGGGAGCGAGCCGGGCTACGTGGACATGCACGCACGGTGCCGCCAGATCGAGGACGTGCCGCTGCCGCACGCGACGGGCATCCTGCTGGTGGTGCGCTGCCGGTGCTCGTGTCATCGGCAGCGGCCCGGCGAGCCGGGAGGGCCTGGGGTCAGAGGAACCGGCCCCGATGGAACAGTAGCGGCGGCTCGTCCTCGTCTCCCGTCCCCAGCGCGTCCACCCGTCCTACGACGATCAAGTGGTCGCCGCCCGTGTGCACCGCCTGGATCGTGCAGTCGACCCAGGCGGAGGCGCCCGCGAGGCGCGGGGAGCCGGAGACCGGGGCCGCGTCGTACTCCACCCCCGCGAACTTGTCCGCGCCGCTTCTCGCGAAACCGCGGCACAGCTCGCCCTGCTCGGCGCCCAGTACGTTGACGCAGAAGACGCCCGCGCGGGCGATGAGCGGCCACGTCCTCGACGTACGGCCGACCATGAAGACGACGAGGGGCGGGTCGAGGGAGAGGGCGGCGAAGGACTGGCAGGCGAAGCCGGCGGGGGCGGTCGCCCCTTCGGCGGACGGTGCGGTGATGACGGTGACGCCGGTCGCGAAGTTGCCCAGTACGTGCCGGAATTCGGCCGGGGCGACCGGCGCCCGCTCGTCGTCGCCGACCGCCCGTAAGTCCGGCCGGGGCAGCGCTTCGACGGGGCCCGCGACTGTGGGCGCCGCCGTGGGCGCCCCGACCGACCTGAGATAACGGACGGCAGCTGCCGCCATTCCCGCTTGTCCCAACATAGGTTCCATTGGAACTGACGGATCGTCAGAAGTGAAGTCCCGTAGGGCAGTCAGCTGCCGCTGTAGTGGGGGCTTCTGCGCTCCACGAAGCTCGCGACCCCTTCCCTGGCGTCCGCCGTCGTCATGTTGATCTCCTGGGCGGCGGCCTCGGCGGCGAAGGCGCTGGCGCGGTCGGAGTCGAGGGAGGTGTTGATCAGCTGCTTGGTCAGGGCGAGGGCGCGGGTCGGGCCGGTGGCCAGGCGTTCCGCCCACTCGCGGGCCGTCTTGTGGAGGTCCTCGGCCGGTACGACCCGGTTGACCAGGCCCAGGCGTTCGGCGTCCGGGGCGGTCAGCGCGTCGCCGAAGAACATCAGCTCCTTCGCGCGCTGCGGGCCGATCAGCCGGGGCAGGAGGTACGCCCCGCCGCCGTCCGGTACGAGTCCGCGCCGTACGAACACCTCGATGAACCGGGCCTGTTCGGCGGCCAGGACCAGGTCGCAGGCGAGGGCGAGGTGGGCGCCGAGGCCGGCGGCCGTGCCGTTCACGGCGGCGATGACCGGTTTCTCGCAGTCGAGGACGGCTGAGATCAGGCGCTGGGCGCCGAGGCGGATGACGCGGGCCACGTCACCGGCGATCCGCTCCCCGGCGGCCTGCCCACCTCCTCGCAGGTCCGCTCCTGTGCAGAAGCCGCGGCCCGTGCCCGTGAGGACGACGGCGCGTACCGCGGGGTCGGCGGAGGCGTCCGAGAAAAGTTGGATGAGGCGTTCTCGCTGGTCAGGGGTGATGGCGTTGAGTGTTTCGGGGCGGTTGAGGGTGATCCACGAGACTTGGTTGTCAGTGGCGTGCAGTACCA
The DNA here is from genome assembly GCF_033441795.1 of Streptomyces sp. ADMS. Lineage (NCBI taxonomy): Bacteria > Bacillati > Actinomycetota > Actinomycetes > Kitasatosporales > Streptomycetaceae > Streptomyces > Streptomyces sp. ADMS. The sequence continues at coordinate 56,689 of NZ_JAVFVX010000001.1, forward strand.
ATGAATCAGCCGACTCGGCGGATTTTTCCGGCTCTAGGGGAATTTCCGGCGTGCTGGATTCTTCGGGGGAGGAAGTCATGTGGGTGCTGCTCCGTCTCTTGTGGCGGCTAGGGCAATGGCTGGTTCACGTCCTGGTCCTCCGGACCCGGCCCGCACACCGCCAGCGCGTCCAGCGCCACCGCTCCCTGCCCCCTGGGCAGCACCATCAGCGGGTTGATGTCGAGCTCCGCCAGTTCATCGCCGAGTTCCAGCGCCATGCGCTGCACCCGCAGGACGACCTCGACGAGCGCGTCCAGGTCGGCCGGGGGGCGCCCCCGGACCCCGTCGAGCAGGGCCCGCCCGCGCAGCTCGGTCAGCATGTCCCGCGCCTGTTCCTCGCCGAAGGGGGGCACGCGTACGGCGGTGTCCCGCAGCACCTCCACGAGCACGCCGCCGAGCCCCACCGTCACCGTCGGGCCGAACAGCTCGTCGTGCGTGACGCCGACGACCATCTCGACGCCCCGCTCGACCATCTGGCACACGAGTACGCCGTCCAGGTCCACGCCCTCGTAACGGGCGATGTCGGTCAGCTCGCGGTAGGCGTCCCGGACCTGGCTGGCCGAGGTCAGCCCGATCTTCACCAGCCCGAGTTCCGTCTTGTGCGCGATCTGGCCGCCCGACGCCTTCATCACCACCGGGTAGCCCACCAGCCCCGCCGCCCGGACGGCCGCCGCCGCGCTGGTCACCAACTGCTCGCGCGGCACCCGGATTCCGTACGCGCGCAGCAGCAGCTTGGCGGCGTGCTCGCTCAGTGCCTCGCCCGGCCGCATCAGTGCCCGCGCCTTGCGGAAACTGGGCGACGGGGTGCGCGGGGCCTCGTCGAAGGGGGAGCGGTACGAGGCGGTGAACCGGGCGTGGTCCAGGTGGGCGCGCACGGCGCTCACGCAGTTCGCGAAGGTGCGGAAGGTGGCCACGCGGGAGGAGCCGAGCAGCGTCTCGCGGTACGCCGCCTCCGTGCCGACCGGCGATCCCCAGATCACGCACACCAGCTTGTCCGTCTGCTCGGCCGCGTCCACGAGGTCCTGCGCGAGCTTGTCGCTCATCGGGGGGAAGGGGCCGGTGATGGGGCAGACCAGGACGCCCACCGCCGGGTCGGCGAGGATCGCGTCGATGATCTTCCGGCCGCGCCAGTCGCCGACGGGATGTCCGCCGCTGTCGACCGGGTTGGCCACGTTCAGGTAGTCGGGTATCCACTGGTGCAGCTCGGTCTGCCTGGCGGTGGAAAGCTGCGGCAGCCGCAGCCCGGCCTCGGTCGCCAGGTCCGCGAAGTGCGCGCCCGTGCCGCCCGAGATCGAATAGACGGCGACCCCGTCGGCGACCGGACGGCGGGCGCGCGCCAACAGGGCTGAGGTGTCCTGGAGCTGGTCGAGACCGTCGACGCGGATCACCCCGTACTGCCGCATCGCCGCGTCCACCACCGTGTCGGCGCCGGTCAGTTTGCCGGTGTGGGAGGCGGCGGTGCGGGCGCCGGTCTCGGTGCGTCCCACCTTGACCGCGACGACGGGTACTCCGCGCCGGGCGGCCCGGTCGGCCGCGAGGAGAAAGGAGCGGCCGTCCTTGAGGCCCTCGACGTAGCAGGCGATGGCGCCCACCTCGGGCCGCTCGGAGAAGTACGAGATGAAGTCGGCGGTCTCCAGATCGGCCTCGTTGCCGGTGGGGGCCCAGTGGGAGAGGCGGATGCCGAGTTCCTGGAGCGCGAAGACGGGGCGGCCCTGGTGGCCGGACTGGGTGATCAGGGCGATCGCCGGGCCGTCGAGGTCCTCGCGGAAGTTCTCGAAGGCGTTCAGGTTGGTGTTCGGGCCGAGCAGGCGCAGGCCGCCGCGTCGGACGGCGGCCGTCAGCCGGGCCTGTGCCTCCGCGCCCGCCTCGCCCGTCTCGGCGAACCCGGAGGCGAAGGCGACGGCGAACTTCACCTTGGCCTCGGCGAGTTGCTCGACCACGGGAAGGGGGTCGGCGACCAGGAGTACGGCGAGATCGACCTGTTCGGGCAGGTCCGCGACGGAAGGGAAGCAGGGGATGCCGAAGACGGCCTCGCGGGTCGGGTGCACCGGGTGCAGCCGGGCACCGACCCGCTCGGCCCATGCCAGCAACTGCCGGGTGATACCGGTGTTCGGCCGCCCCTCGGCGTCCGAGGCACCGATCACCGCCAGGGACTCGGGCCGGAAGAAGCGGTCGAGATCGGGCACGCCGGCGTACAGGGGCCGGCCGCTGACGTCGAGGTCGTCGACGTCGGCGGGCCTGCCGTGCACGACCGGCGAGGGCTGCTCGCCGCAGGCGATGACCCGGGCCCGGCGGGAGTCGGTGGTGAGGGTGCCGTGGGTTGATCCAAGCATCGGTCCGCCCGCTCCTGTGTGACAGCCAATAAACTGACGCAGTGTCAGGTTACTGAACTGACACTCCGTCAGGAACCGGCGTGCGAGGAACTTCTTCGGCGGGGGCGCTCAGGCGATCACGGTCGCGTCCGGTGCGACGGCCGGGGGCGCCCTGCGTTGCCCTGCGTTGCTCGTCTACCTCCCCGCGACGGACTGCTGCCGCGCGACCGCCTTCGCGATGCGCACCGCGTCGATCGCCAGTTCGCGGAGCATCCCGCTGATGGGGTTGGTGTAGCCGGTGAAATAGAGGCCTGGCGCGTTCTTCGCGGTGTGGGAACCGTGGGCGAGCGGCTTGCCGCGCGCGTCGACCACGTCGAGGTGGCCGACGATGCCTTCCAGGCCCCGGGCGTAACCGGTGGCGGCTATGACGGCGTCCGGTTCGAGGCGCTCACCGTCGGCGAGGACGACCTTCCCGTCCTCGAACCCCTCGACGGCGGCCACGATCTCGACCCGGCCCTTCCGTACGGCGTCGATGAGGCCGACGTCCTGGACGGGGATCGAGCCGGCGTTGACGCGCGAGTACAGGCCGGTGTCGGGGCGGGGCAGCCCGTGGGCGGACAGGTCGGGCACGCTCACCTTGGCCATCGGTCCGGCGAGCCGGTCGACGAGGCGCACCGGCAGCCGTCGTACGGCGATGCCCGTGAACTGGGCCGCCCAGCCGGCCGTGGACCGCCGCACGATGTGCGGGGCGGTGCGCACTGACAGCCGCACGCGTGAGGCCCCGCCCTCGACGAGGTCGACGGCGATCTCGGCGCCGGTGTTGCCGATCCCGACGACAAGGACGTCCCGGCCGGCGTAGGGCGCGGGGTTGCGGTAGTGGGCGGCGTGCAGCAGTTCGCCGCTGTATGTGTCGCGCCCCGGCCAGTCAGGAATCCGGGGCGTGTGGTTGTGCCCGGTAGCGACGACGACCGCGCTGCCGGTCAGCTCGCGCCCGCCGGTGGCGTGCAGCAGCCAGCCGGTGCCGTCGGTGGTCCGCTCGACCCGGGACACCTCGACGCCGGTGACGACCTCCAGCTCGTGGTACTCGGCGTACTTTTCGAGGTACCGGACCACGTCGTCCCGCGCCACCCACCGCCCGAAGGAGCGTGGCATCGCCAGCCCCGGCAGCGATGACAGCCGCCGGGTGGTGTGCAGACGCAGCCGGTCGTAGTGCCGCCGCCAGGACGACCCGACCTGATCGCCCCGCTCCAGCACGACAGCCCGCACACCCTGGGCCCGCAGCGCGTACGCGACGGCGAGACCGCCGGGTCCGCCGCCGATGACGTACACGGGAGCCGTCAAGGTCGTGGTCGAAGGCGCGGTCGAGGAGTCGGTCATGTGCCTGAGGGTATGCGCGTAGTTACTTGATGGGTATCGGTCAAGCTCGGAATTGGTTGCGGATTGATCACGGCTGTGGGGGAGGTGGGCGGGACCGGTGGCGCAAAGGGCCTGGTCGTGCAGGCCCGGTGCGGCGGCGCTCTTGTGTGCACGGCGCCCGTGCGCTGAACTGACGTACCGTCAATTCTGGTTGGCCGCAGGGGAGTCAGCAGTCGTGGGCACTGGCATGGACCGGTTCGACCTACCCGAGATCGACGCCTTCACGCGCGCCTACTGGGACGCGGCCGCCGAGGGGCGGCTGCTCGTGCGGCGCTGCGGGGGATGCGGGCGCGCCCATCACTACCCCCGCGAGTTCTGCCCGTACTGCTGGAGCGAGGACGTGGCGTGGGAGACCGCGAGCGGGCTGGCCACGCTCTACACCTGGTCCGTGGTCCACCGCAACGACCTGCCGCCCTTCGGGGAGCGCACGCCGTACGTCGCCGCCGTCGTCGACCTCGACGAGGGGCCGCGGATGATGACGGAGGTGGTGGACGGCGGGGAAGACGGGTTGCGGGTCGGGATGGGGCTGGAGGTCGCTTTTCGCCAGGGTGTGCCCGTGTTCCGTCCCGGGGGTGGGAGTCGTACAGCCGTACGGGCTTCAATGGGCTGATGGCCCATATCCATGAGCGGTCCCTCACCCACCCCGTCCCCGAGTTTCCCGAGCTGCTCGGCCACGGACTCCGGCTGCGGCAGTGGTGCGCGGACTCCGACACCGACGTCGACGCCTGGCTGCGCGGGCTGACCGACCCGGACTTCCGGCGCTGGAACACCCCGATGAAGCCGATCACCGACCTCGACAGTGCCCGGGACTCCCTCGGCACCCGTTCCGACACCGCGGCGGACGGCACCCGGGTGTCCTTCTGCGTCACGGACGTCGTCAGCGGCGCGATACGGGGCCACCTGGGCCTCAACGACATCGACCCCTTCATACGCAACGCCCGCGTCGGCTACTGGGTCCTCCCCGAGGCCCGCGGCAAACGCGTCGCCACCCGCGCCCTCGCCCTCGGGACGCGCTGGGCCTTCGACGTCCTCGGGCTGAACCGCCTGGAACTCGGCCACGCCGTCGGCCACGACGCCTCCTGCCGCGTCGCCGGACACTGCGGATTCCGGTACGAGGGAACGCTGCGGGGCGCGATGTTCGAGGAGGGACGCCAGGACGCGTTCCGGGATGTGCACCTGCACGCGCGGATCGCCCAGGACCCGGACCCGGCGCCGGATCAGGGGGAGGGCGCGGGAGCGTGAGGGTGGCCGTCTACCTCTGATCTTGGCCAGTGCTCTGTCCTTCAGGGCGGGGGTGAAGGCCATCCTTAGGTGGGCCGGGTCCGCTTCCGGTGGACCAAGGATCTGCCGGTGGGCAAGCGGGCAAGCGCGGAGAACCGGATCACCGGGGCACGGCTGGTCAAGGACGCGCTCGGCTGGCACCTCGCCTTCCGTGTTCAGACCCTGGAGGTCAAGCCCGAGCCCCACACCGGGCCGGATGTCGGCATCGACGTGGGCGTCACCGTGCCCATCGCCCTCTCCGACGGCGAAACGTACGAGCACGGCGCATGGCTGACGGAGAAGGAGAAGGCCAGGCTCATGCACTTGGAGCAGCGTGCCGCACGGCGTAAGCGGCACCGCGGGCACGGTGAGCGCACCAGCCGCCGGCTGCACCGCACCTACGACCAGATCGCAGGACTGCGCGCGAAAGCCAAGCGCCGGGCCCTTGACTGGCAGCACCAGGCGACCACCGACATCGCCCGCACCTACGGCACGGTCGTGGTCGAAGCACTCACCATCACGAACATGGTCAAGTCCGCCAGCGGAACGGTCGAAGAGCCGGGAAAGAACGTCGCCCAGAAATCCGGGCTGAACCGCTCCATCAGCGGGGAGGCGTGGGGCCGGACGGTCACCATGCTGACGTACAAGACGGCCCAGCACGGCGGCACCCTGGTCAAGGTCCCTGCCCCCGGTACCTCTGGACGCTGCTCCGCCTGCGGCTGCACCACGCCCGGCAGCCGGGAGTCCCAGGCCGTGTTCGTGTGCAAGAACCCGGACTACGGCTGGTCGGGCAACGCCGATCACAACGCAGCCCGCAACGTCCTGCACCTGTACCGGATGGGCCACGCGCTCATCCCGGCTGCCGGGAGGGCAGTCGTCAGGCGCGCACAGCGCGTCAAGCCCGCTACCGCGAGGTAAGCAGGAATCTCCCGGCTTCAGCCGGGAGAGCACTCAAGGCCACAGCAACTCCCTGAGCCAACCCGTGTCCGTACGGCGGTACTTGAGCCGTACGTGGCGGCGCTGGGCGTCTCCCTGGAAGAACTCGGCCTCTGCGGGGCGCAGGCGGTACAGGGTCCAGGTCGGGGAGGGGGCGTCCGGCTCGCGCTGCGCCCGTTCCCAGGCCGCCCGCGAGACGCTCGCCAACTCGCTGAGCGAGCCCAGTACTTCACTCTGGCGGCCGGTCAGCGCGGCGGCCAGTGCTCCCGTCGAGCGGGCGTGCAGGTCGGCCTGTGCCTCCGTCGAGGAGGCGGACTCGACGGGGCCCCGCAGCCGGACCTGCCGGCCCAGCGCGGGCCAGTAGAAGCCGAGGGCCGCATACGGCCGCGCCGCCAGCTGGCGTCCCTTTCGGCTTCCGGAGTGCGAGGCGAAGGACCAGCCGTCGGCGTCCGCGCCGTGCAGCATCACGGTGCGTACGTCGGGCAGGCCGTCCACGGCCGACGTGGCCAGGGACATGGTGTGCGGCTCGGCCTGCCCGGCGGCCACCGCCTCCGCGAACCAGGCGGTGAAGAGGGGGAGGGGCTCGGCGGGCGCCGTGTCCGGGTCGAAGGCGGGCAGCGTGGTGGCGTCGGGGGACCACACCCGCAGGGTCGTGAGCAGGTCGTGGAGGGTCGGTTCCGGTCGCGGTGGCTGTCGCATGGGGACGAGTATCGCCCGCGGTGCGAGGGGCGACGAAAAGCGTCCAGGCCGACCCGTACAGGCCGGCCTGGACGTCATCGTTCGACGATCCTGCGGATCAGCCGAGACCGATCAGCCGAGACCGATCAGACGAGGTCGAAGCGGTCGAGGTCCGACACCTTGACCCACGCCTTGACGAAGTCCTTGACGAACTTCTCCTTGGCGTCGTCGCTCGCGTAGACCTCCGCGACCGCGCGCAGCTCGGAGTTGGAGCCGAAGACCAGGTCGGCACGCGTGCCGGTCCACTTGACCTGGCCCGAGGCGTCGCGGCCCTCGAACGTGTTCTGGTCCTCGGACGTCGCCGTCCACTCCGTGCCCAGTTCGAGCAGGTTGACGAAGAAGTCGTTCGTCAGCAGGCCCGGGGTGTCGGTGAGGACACCGTGCGTGGAGCCCTGGTGGTTCGCGCCGAGGACGCGCAGACCGCCGATGAGGACGGTCAGCTCGGGGGCGCTCAGGGTGAGCAGGTTCGCCTTGTCGAGCAGCAGGTACTCGGCCGGAAGGCGGTTGCCCTTGCCGAGGTAGTTGCGGAACCCGTCGGCGGTCGGCTCCAGGGCGGCGAAGGACTCGACGTCCGTCTGCTCCTGCGTCGCGTCCGCGCGGCCCGGCGTGAAGGGGACCTCGATGTCGAAGCCGGCGTCCTTGGCCGCCTTCTCGACGCCCGCGGCACCCGCGAGGACGATCACGTCGGCGATCGAGACCTGCTTGCCGCCGGACTGGGCGGTGTTGAAGGACTGCTGGACGCCCTCCAGGGTGCGCAGCACCGTGGCGAGCTCGTCCGGGTTGTTGACCTCCCAGCCGGCCTGCGGCTGGAGGCGGATACGGGCACCGTTGGCACCGCCGCGCTTGTCGCTGCCGCGGAACGAGGACGCCGACGCCCACGCGGTGGAGACCAGCTGGGACACCGTGAGGCCGGTGGCGAGGATCTGCGCCTTGAGGGCGGAGACGTCGGCGGCGTCGACGAGCTCGTGCGTCACCTCGGGCAGCGGGTCCTGCCACAGCAGCGTCTCGGACGGGACCTCGGGGCCGAGGTAGCGGGCGACCGGGCCCAGGTCGCGGTGGGTCAGCTTGAACCAGGCGCGGGCGAAGGCGTCCGCGAACTGGTCCGGGTTCTCGTAGAAGCGACGGGAGATCTCCGCGTACGCCGGGTCGAACCGGAGCGAGAGGTCGGTCGTCAGCATCATCGGGGGCTTGGACTTCGACGCGTCGTGGGCGTCCGGGATGGTGCCCGCGCCGGCGCCGTCCTTGGCGACCCACTGCTGGGCGCCGGCCGGGCTGGTGGTCAGCTCGTAGTCGTACTCGAACAGGTTCTTGAAGAACCCGTTGCTCCACTCGGTCGGCGTGCTCGTCCAGGTGACCTCAAGGCCGCTGGTGATCGCGTCGCCGCCCTTGCCGGAGCCGTGCGTGCTCTTCCAGCCGAAGCCCTGCTGCTCGATCGGGGCGGCCTCGGGGTCGGGGCCGACGGCGTCCGCCGGGCCGTTGCCGTGGGTCTTGCCGAAGGTGTGGCCACCGGCGATGAGAGCGACGGTCTCCTCGTCGTTCATCGCCATGCGGTGGAACGTCTCGCGGATGTCGCGGGCCGCGGCGATCGGGTCCGGGTTGCCGTTGGGGCCCTCCGGGTTGACGTAGATGAGGCCCATCTGGACGGCGCCGAGCGGCTCCTCCAGCTCACGGTCGCCGGTGTAGCGCTCGTCGTCGAGCCAGACCTTCTCGGGACCCCAGTACACGTCCTCGTCGGGCTCCCAGACGTCCGCGCGTCCGCCGCCGAAGCCGAAGGTCTCGAAGCCCATCGACTCCAGGGCCACGTTGCCCGCGAGGATCATGAGGTCGGCCCAGGAGAGGTTCTGGCCGTACTTCTTCTTGACCGGCCACAGCAGACGGCGGGCCTTGTCGAGGTTGCCGTTGTCCGGCCAGCTGTTCAGGGGGGCGAAGCGCTGCTGACCGGCGCCACCGCCGCCGCGCCCGTCGCTGATGCGGTAGGTGCCCGCGCTGTGCCAGGCCATACGGACCATGAACGGGCCGTAGTGCCCGAAGTCGGCCGGCCACCAGTCCTGCGAGTCCGTCAGTACCTCGGCGATGTCCTGCTTGACGGCGGGGAGGTCGAGGGTCTGGAACGCGGCGGCGTAGTCGAACTCCTCGCCGAGCGGGTTCGAGACGGCGGGGTTCTTCGCGAGGATCTTCAGGTTCAGGTGCTCGGGCCACCACTGGCGGTTGCCGCCGCCCTGGGTCGGATGCGGGGCGCGCGTGTGCGCGACCGGGCAGCCACCCGTGCCCTCGGTTTTCGCGTCGGTGACGATCGCGTCATGGTTCTCAGACATGGGAATCCTTCCGGACGGGGCAGATCTTGGTACTGCTCACGAACTGCGTGCTCAGGAACTGGGGGGTGGGGGACGCGGAGCGCATGGAGGAGGTCACACACGCTGTCACGTCTCTGCTGTCTCCTGCCGTACTGGAGTCTCATCCTGTCCCTTGGCCATCGCCGTAAGCGATCCTACAATGGACAAGGTCCAAGTCAAGAAGTGTGACAAATCCATATCCTATCGGAACCCGGACGTCCACTGGTAAAATCCGTGTATTCCACCGAACCTGAATAGGTGAACGATATGAGCGACCTGCTGGAGCGACTGCGTGGACGCGGCTGGCGCATGACCTCCCAGCGGCGTGTCGTTGCGGAGGTCCTCGACGGCGAGCACGTCCATCTCACGGCCGACGAAGTGCACGCCCGCGCGGCCCAGCGGCTGCCGGAGATCTCCCGCGCGACCGTCTACAACACCCTGGGTGAACTGGTGTCCCTCGGGGAGGTCATAGAGGTCGCCACGGACGGCCGCGCCAAGCGCTACGACCCGAACGCGCACCACCCCCACCAGCACCTGATCTGCTCGAACTGCGGCATGATCCGGGACGTCCACCCCACCGGAAACCCGCTGGCGGACCTCCCCGCGGAGGAGCGCTTCGGTTTCACGGTGTCCCAGGTCGAGGTGACGTACCGGGGTCTGTGCGGGGCCTGCGCGCGGTAGGTCGCCGTTGCGGGGTCGGTGTCCTGCCCGCAGTCCGTCGCAGAGCATGGCGGGGGCCGGTCGTGGGTCTGCTCCCGTGTTCGCCCGGTGCGGAGGAGTGCTTCGGTTTCACGGTGTCCCGGGTGGAGGTGGCGTATCCGGGGTCTGTGCGGGGTCTGCGTCCGGTAGGTCGCCGTTGCGGGGTCGGTGTCCCGCCCGCAGTCCGTCGCAGAGCACCGCGAGGGCCAGCCGCGGGTCTGCCCCCGCGTTCGCCCGGTGCCGCAGGGCCAGCAGGATGCCCGACAGGATCGCCATCAGGTCCGCGATGCCGATGTCGGCGCGGATCGGGCCGGCGGACTGGGCGCGGCTCAGGAGGTGGCCGAGCGTGCGGTGGAGGTCGGCGGAGGTCGCGTCGACCGTTGCCTGGACCTCTGGGCCCGCGTGGGCGATCGCGTCGATCAGGTCCGCCTTCGTCACCGCGTCCGTCACCAGCCGTTCGAGCACCGTGAACAGGCCCCTGCCGAGGGCGAGACGGTGCTGACCAAGACCAGCTTCGGCGCCTTCGCCACCACCGACCTCCGGGAGCTGCTGGAGGCCGCCGGTGTCGGCCGGATCGTCGTCGCGGGCGTCGCCACGTCCGGGACCGTGCTGTCCACCACCCGGTGGGCGGTCGACACCGGGTACAGGCACCGTCTGCGCCGACGCCTGCGACGACCCCGACCCCCAGGTCAACGCCCTGCTGCTCGACGAGTCGGTCGCCCCGAAGAGCTGGGTCGGGCTGTGGCGCGTCGCCGACGTCCTGCCGGCGGACGAGATCCCCGAGCTGCGCCCGTGACGTGAGCCGCCGGGCCGCCGCTCATCCCCGGCCCAGCACCACCGTCCCGGACGAGCAGAACCAGCCGCCCGTCCCCGAGGCCACCGCAAGCTCCGGCGGCCCTCCCGCAGCCGTACGGACCTGTCGCGCGCCTCCGTCCCCGCGCAACTGCCGCACCGCCTCCACCAGCAGGAACAGCCCCCGCATCCCCGGGTGCTGGGCCGACAGCCCGCCCCCGTCCGTGTTGACCGGCAGCTCACCGCCCTCCACCCTCAGGCGGCCCTTCCCGGTATCCACGAACTCCCCGCCCTCGCCCTTCCCGCAGAACCCGAGATCCTCCAGCGTCACCAGCGTCATATAGGTGAACGCGTCGTAGATCTCCGCGAAGTCCATCTCGTCCGGCCGAACCCCCGCCCGCTCGAAGGCGATCCGCCCGCTCACCGCCGCCGGGGACACCGTGAAGTCGGCCCACTCCGACATGCTGACGTGCGAGACGTGCTCACCGGTCCCGAGGATCCACACCGGGCGCGTACGGCAGTCACGTACGTACTCCTCGGCCGCCAGCAGCACCGCCGCGCCCCCGTCGGAGCGCAGGCAGCAGTGGAGTTTGGTGAAGGGGTCCGCGATCATCGGGCCGTCGAGCACCTCGTCGACGGTGATCGGCGCCCGGAACATCGCCTCCGGGTTCAGCGCGGCGTTCGCCCTCGCCTGGACCGCCACCGACGCCAACTGCTCGATCGTCGTGCCGTACTGGTGCATGTGGCGGCGGGCGGCCATCGCGTACTTGGCGATGAGTGTGTGGCCGTACGGCACCTCGAACTGCAGGGGTCCGCGCGCGCCGAAGGAGAGGTTCCCGGTGCGTCGGCCCGCCTTGACGTCCGCGCGGGCCGTGGAGCCGTAGACGAGGAGTACGGCGTTCGCGTGGCCCGCCGCTATCGCGTCCGCCGCGTGCGCCGCCATGACCTCCCAGGTCGCGCCGCCGACCGAGGTGGAGTCGACCCAGGTGGGGCGCAGGCCGAGGTATTCGGCCACTTCGGCGGGGGCCAGCGTGCCGAGACCCGCGGACGCGAAACCGTCCACCACCTCCCGGCCGAGCCCCGCGTCCGCCAGCGCCCGCCGGGCGGCCTGCGCGTGCAGCGCGTACGGGGTCACGTCGTCCACCCGGCCGCAGTCCGACAGGGCCACCCCGACGATCGCGACCTTCCGGCTCACCGGCTGCCCATCCGTCGTCGACTCAGCATGAATCTGACGGTATATCAGCTCGGGCTCTGTGCGGCAGGGTGCGTCCGCCCTAATATGACGGACCGTCAGACATCGTGCGGGAGAGCGAACCAGGGGGACTGGTCATGGACGCCCGTTTCACCCCCGAGCAGGACCACATCCGCCGTACCCTCCGCGAGCTGCTCCGCAAGCGCTGCTCGCCCGGTGACGTACGGGCCGCCGTCGGCACCCCGGCCGGACACGACCCCGCCCTCTGGGGTGCCCTCGCCCGCGACCTCGGTCTGCCCGGCCTCGCCCTGCCCGAGGCCCACGGCGGGGTCGACGGCAGTACGAACACCGAACTCGCCCTCGCGGCAGAGGAATTGGGGCGGGCCCTGGCGCCCACTCCGCTGCTCGCGACCGCCGTACTGGCCGCCCCCCTGATCACCGCCCTCGGCACCGACGCCCAGCGAGCCGGCCTCCTTCCGCGCATCGCCTCCGGTGCCCTGACCGCGGCCCTCGCCGTCTCCGGCACCGCCCTGGCCACCGTTCTCTCCCTCACCGGCGAACCCCGCCGGGACTGGGCCGGAGGCGGGCGGGCCGGTGGCGTGCAGGCGACCCGACGGGCAGGTGACTGGCGGCTGTACGGGCAGGTCGGACAGGTCCTCGACGGACACAGCGCCGGGCTCCTCCTCGTCGCCGCGCACGCAGGCGGATACGCCCGGTCACGCACCCTCCTCTTCCTCGTCCCCGGCGACGCCCCCGGCCTCGCCCGCACCCGGCAGACCTCCCTCGACACCACCCGGCCGCAAGGGAGCCTCGAACTGCGGGACGTTCCGGCGGAGTTGCTGGGGGGCGCGCCCCCAGAGGGGCGCGACCAGCCCTCACCGGGCCGCGGGGAAGGAACCGCACATCTGGCAGAGCACCTGGCCCGAGTCGGAGACACAGCCGCCGCCGTGCTCGCCGCGGAAGCCGTCGGGGCCGCCGGCAGGATTCTGGAGCTGACCGTGGAACACGCCCTGACGCGAGAACAGTTCGGACGGGCGATCGGATCCTTCCAAGCCGTGAAGCACCGGCTCGCCGATGTGTACGTCCAGGTCCAGGCGGCGCGCTCGGCCGCCTACTACGCGGCCTGGGCGACTGCGGCGACTGCGGCAACCGCCCACGAAAGGGAGCACGTTGGCGGTCTCGCCCTCGCCCAGGCACTCGACTCCCTGCGCACCGCCGCCGCCGAGGGCATCCAGCTGCACGGCGGTATCGGCTTCACCTGGGAGCACGAGGCCCAGCTGTACTTCAAGCGTGCCGCCGGCGACGAGCTGCTGTTCGGGCCGGCGCACCGGCTCCGGGCGCATGCGGCCGAGGCCGCGCGGCTCTTCGACGCGGGAGAGGTGGCGGTCTGATGCCTGTGACAGCGGCGAGGGTCGTGAAAGCGGTCCAGAAGGTGTCCTCGGCGCCCGCCTTCGCGCGGATCGCTCCGCATGTCGTCCCCGCGCTCGACCGTGCCGTGCACCGGCTGACCCGGGGCAAGGTGCTGCTCAGTGCCCAGCTGTTGCCCGGGGTGGTGCTCACCGTGCGCGGGGCGAAGAGCGGGCAGCCGCGGCGCACGCCGCTCGCCTGCATGCCGGAGGGGGAGGGGAAGGGGAGCGGCGGCAGCTGGCTGCTCATCGGGTCCAACTTCGGGCGCACCGGTCATCCCGCCTGGACCGCCAACCTCCTCGCCCATCCGGACGCCGAGGTCAGCTGGAAAGGGGAGGACATCCCGGTCACCGCCAGGCTGCTGGCGGGCGAGGAACGGGACGCCGCCTGGAAGGCACTGCTCGCGTTCTGGCCGCCGTACGCGACGTACCAGGCGCGCATCGAGCGGGAGATACGGATCTTCCGGATCGTACGGCGATGAACGTGCCTGGTCCCGGACGGTGATGCGCGACAGGCGGTGGTCCACCTGAGTGAACCACCGCCTGCGTGACAGGACTTGGGCCTGAGGGGGCCCGCCGGACCTGGGACAAAGGGGTGTGGGCTATTTCGTCGGCTTCCTGCCGGTCACGCCCAGGTGGACCAACAGGGCCAGGTTGGGCTTCAGTTCGGCCTGCTTCACGCCCCAGGTCTGGAAGCCCCTCTGGTGGGAGGCCACCGCCGCGAGCATCGCGACGAGGGAGCCGGCCATCGCGGCGGGGTTGACGTCCTTGTCGACCTTGCCCTTGGCCTGAAGCTCGGTGACCGTGTCCGTAAGGGAGTTGTTCACGGAGTTGAGGATCTTCATGCGGATCTTGTAGAACCGCTTGTCGCCCTCGGCGGCGCCCAGATCGACGACCCGGAGGATCGCGTCGTTCCTGCGCCAGAAGTCCAGGAACCCGTCGACGAGTTCCTGGGCGGTCTGCCACCCGGCCTTGCCGACCCATGACCGCCCCGCGAGCAGCTGGGTCAACCCGGCGCCCTCGGTGGCCATTTGCTCGGCGATCTCCAGGACGGCGCCTTCGACGTCCGGGAAGTACTGGTAGAAGGTGGCGGGCGAAGTCCCCGCCTTCCGGGCGACATCGATGACTTTGACGTCCCGGTAAGGGGAGGAGCTGAGCATCTCGCTGAGGCAGTCGAGCAGCTTCTGCCGGGTCGCCTGCCCACGCCGGCCGGCCACGCGGCCGTCGACGGTACGCACTTGTCCTGTCATGCCGTCAGCTTACCGAGGGGTGATCGGAGCGCGATTCGGCCGACTGCAAATGGGGTGCGCGGGAGGTCAGAGGGCGTGGAGAGGGCGTGGAAAGGGTGGTGGGAGGCGGCTGTGCCTGGTCCCGCGCCCTGAACCCGCGTCTGCTCTGCGGGATGCGTGAAGGACCGTTAGCTTGACGGTATGGCCGAAAACAGGGCATCCGTCCGCACAGAGGGCGTCCCGTGCTGGGTGGACGCCCAGCTGCCCGACGTCGAGGCGGGCAAGCGCTTCTACGGTGAGCTTTTCGGGTGGTCCTTCGAGGAGAAGGGGGCCTTGGTGCAGGCCCTGTGCGACGGCGAACCCGTCGCCTCCCTCGCCCACAAGGCCGACGGCCGGATGCCCACCGTCTGGACGGTGTACTTCGCCACCCCGTACGTCCATGCCCTCCTCGCCCGGATCCACGCGGCCGGCGGCCAGGTGATCACCGCGCCGGTTCCCGTGGGCGAGCTGGGGACGACGGCGCTGGCCGCCGACCCCGAGGGTGCCGTCTTCGGTCTCTGGCAGGGCGGTACGCACCCCGGATTCGGCCGCCGTCACGAGCCCGGCAGCTTCGCCTGGGCCGAGCTGTACGCCCGGGACACGGCCGTCGCCAACGCCTTCTACGGCAACCTCTTCCGCGAGGCTCTCTTCGGCCCGGACGCGGCACCCGACTTCGGCCGGGCCGCCGTCGCGGAGGTGTTCCCGGCCGAGATGCCGCCGCATTTCCTGGTCCATTTCGCCGTCGAGGACATGGAGGCGGCGCTCGGGACGGTGAACCGGATCGGCGGCCGTGTCCAGGTTCCGCCCTTCGACACTTCGTACGGGAATGTGGCGGTCGTCACGGACAATCAGGGGGCGTCGTTCGCACTGCTCCGAAAATGAGCTGCCACCAGCCGTCATGAACGGCCTCGGGGCTGTCCGGCGGTACCCCTGTGCGAGGGTTTTGCCCGGGGTTATATGGAGACACCCCGTTCCGGCCCCGAGTTCGCAACCTGTGCCCGAGCCAGGAAGAATCGGGGTGCGTGCCGCCAGGGCGGTGGCGGTGGTGAGACGCTGCACGGGGTCGCGTACATATGTAGGTGACGCGGCTCGTACGGGGAGGTGGCAGGCAAGTGGTGGATCAGCTGACGCAGCACGATCCGCGGCGGATCGGGCCGTTCGAGGTGCTGGGACGGCTGGGTGCCGGCGGCATGGGGCTGGTCTATCTCGCGCGCTCGGCCTCGGGCCGGCGCGTGGCGATCAAGACGGTCCGGACGGAGCTCGCCGAGGACCAGCTGTTCCGGGTCCGCTTCACGCGTGAGGTGGAGGCGGCGCGGGCCGTCTCCGGCTTCTACACGGCCGCCGTCGTCGACGCCGACCCGCGTGCCGCCGTGCCGTGGCTGGCCACCGCGTACGTGCCCGCGCCCTCCCTCGAAGAACTGGTGAACGAGTGCGGGCCGCTGCCGGCCCAGGCGGTGCGCTGGCTCGCGGCGGGTGTCGCGGAGGCGCTGCAGTCCATCCACGGTGCGGGACTCGTCCACCGCGACCTCAAGCCGTCCAACGTGCTCGTGGTCGAGGACGGCCCCCGGGTCATCGACTTCGGTATCGCGTCAGGTGTTTCGAACACACGTTTGACGATGACGAATGTCGCCGTCGGTACGCCCGCGTACATGTCCCCCGAGCAGGCGAAGGACTCGCGGAGCGTGACCGGCGCGAGCGACGTGTTCTCGCTCGGCTCGATGCTCGTCTTCGCGGCCACCGGCCACGCCCCGTTCCACGGTGCGAACCCGGTGGAGACGGTCTTCATGCTGCTGCGGGAGGGCCCGGACCTCGAAGGCCTCCCGGACGAACTCCGCCCCCTCATCGAGTCCTGTATGCAGATGGAGGCGACGGGCCGCCCCAACCCGGCCGACCTCCAGGCCCAGCTGGCCCCCCACCTCTTCGGCTCCGGCTCCGACGACAGCGGTACGGCGTCCGCGTGGCTGCCCGAACGGGCGGTGAGCCTCATCGAGACGCGGCGCGGGGGACGCCCGGCCGCGAAGCCGCAGTCGTCCGGTGGCCGCGGCGGCGGCAGGCCGGCGATCCCGCCCCCGCCGTCCCACGACCCGCCGCCGGGCTTCGGTCCCGGCGCGCGACCGGGTCTCGTACCCGGCCCCATGCCGTCCCCCGTACCCACCGGAGCGCCCGACACCGGCCCCGTACGGCTGGCCGGCGCCCCCGTGCCCATCGGCCCCGGTCCGCGCGTCGCCGACGCCCGCGTCGCCGCCGTACAGGCGCCCCCTCCGGAGGCCGGCCTCGTCGCGTCCTGGTCGCGCCCCCGCCCCGGCGTCAACGGCGCCGACCCCAGCCCCGTCCCGGTCGCGCCGCCGCTGCCCCCGGAGGCCCCGGCGGGCTGGCGCCCCTGGCGTTTCCGTATGTCGAACGACGTGTGGGGCACCCCGGCCGTCGCCGGCGACCTCGTCTACGTCACCTCCTTCGAGGTGCACGCCCTGGACGTGATGACGGGCCGGCGCCGCTTCAAGACGAGGGACGTCGCCTGGTCGATGGCGGTCGCGGACGGTCGTATCCACGCCTCCGACGGCCCGACCCTCTTCGCCCTCGACGCCCGCGAGGGCATGGACCTGTGGCGTGTGTCCACGGACGCCTGGGTGTACTCCCTGAAGGCCGACCGGGGCACGGTCGTCACCGGTACGCGCGGCGGCGGCGTCCAGGGCTGGGACGCGGCGACCGGCCAGAAGCTGTGGGAGCACACCGGCGCCCAGACGGACTTCGAGTCCCCGGAGGCCGGGCCCCAGGTCCACGAGGGCACGGTGTTCGTGTGGCAGGACGGACGGCTGCGCGCCCTGGACGCCCGTACGGGTGACGAGCGCTGGTCCTACCCGATCGGCGACGCCGCCTCCTGCGGCGGAGTCCCGGTACGGCCGGCCCCGGGCCCCGACGGCCAGGTGTACGTCTCCGCGGGCACCCGCGTCCTGGCGATCGACGTCTCCGGCGGCCACGTCCGCTGGCACTTCGAGGCCCCGGCGGTGTTCCTCTCCCCGCCCACCTTCGCGCCGGGCCCGGCGGTCACGGGCGGCGGCGTGTACCTCGCCGACTACCTCGGCACGGTGTACGCCCTCGACGCGGCGGACGGGCGGGACAGGTGGCGGATCGCGACGGAGTCCCGTGCGTCGATCGAACCGGTACTGGTGGCCGCGGGACACGTCCACGTGGGCAGCGGCAAGGGCCTCTACACCCTCGACGCGGTGACGGGCACCCCCAAGTGGCGCTTCCAGGCGGGCGGCGACATCGTCGGCGCCCCGGCGGTGGCCGAGGGCCGCATCCACTTCGGCTCGACGGACCACCTCCTGTACACCCTGAAGGCCGACGACGGCCGCCTGAGATGGAAACTGGCGACCGGCGGCGAGATCACCGGCGCCCCGGTGGTCAGGGACGGCGTGGTGTACGCGTGCAGCAAGGACCGCTGCGTGTACGCGCTGGACGCGGAGAAGGGGACGGGGACGGCGCGGACGGCCTGAGCCGGGTCGCAGGGTGGGGGCGCCAATGGGCAACGTCCGCCCGCTCTGGCCTCGCCCGCTGCCTGCCGCCCGGTCTCGTGCCGACCGGCTCCGGCGCCTGGTCCTGTGCGGCCTG
>NZ_JAVFVX010000001.1:74791-92108 GCF_033441795.1 Streptomyces sp. ADMS
TCGCGTGCCGCCCGGCCGCCCGGCTGCCTGGTCCCGCCTCGCCTGCCGTCCGCCGTCCGCCGCCCGGTCTCGTGCCGACCGGCTCCGGCGTCCGGTCCCGCGCCGTCGGCCGCCCGGTCCCGGCGCCCGGTTCCAGGGCGCTGAAACCGTCGTGAAACCGCGCTGAACGCGGCCTGCCGCAGTCTCCTCGGCATGACATCGACGACATCGCACTCACCCGCCATCGCGGCCAAGGGGCTGCGGAAGGCCTACGGGGACAAGACCGTCCTCGACGGCATCGACCTGGCCGTGCCGGCCGGCACCGTGTTCGCCCTGCTCGGCCCGAACGGCGCCGGCAAGACCACCGCCGTCAAGATCCTCTCCACCCTCATCACCGCCGACGCCGGCGAACTGCACGTGGGCGGTCACGACCTGGCCACCGACCCGCATGCCGTACGCGCCGCGATCGGTGTCACCGGGCAGTTCTCCGCCGTCGACCGCCTGATCACCGGCGAGGAGAACATGCTCCTCATGGCGGACCTGCACCACCTGTCCAGGCAGGAGGCACAGCGCACCGCCGCCGAACTCCTCGCGCGCTTCGACCTGGTGGAGGCCGCGAAGAAGCCCGTCTCGACCTACTCCGGCGGCATGAGCCGCCGCCTCGACCTCGCGATGACGCTGGTCGGCGACCCGCGGATCATCTTCCTCGACGAGCCGACCACCGGCCTCGACCCGCGTTCCCGCCACAACATGTGGCAGATCATCCGCGGGCTGGTCGCCGACGGCGTCACCGTCTTCCTCACCACCCAGTACCTGGAGGAGGCCGACGAACTCGCCGACCGCATCGCGGTGCTGAACGACGGCAGGATCGCCGCCGAAGGCAGCGCGGAGGAGCTGAAGCGGCTGATCCCGGGCGGGCACGTCCGGCTGCGCTTCACCGACCCGGTCGCCTACCGGTCCGCCGCCGTCGCCCTGCGCGAGGCCGCCAGGGACGACGAGTCGCTGTCCCTGAGCATCCCCAGCGACGGCAGCCAGCGCGAGCTGCGCGCCGTCCTCGACTGGCTGGACTCGGCCGGCGTCGAGGCGGACGAGCTGACCGTGCACACCCCCGACCTCGACGACGTGTTCTTGGCCCTGACCGGCCCCACCACAGTCCCCAGCCAGCCCAAGGAGAACGTCCGATGAGCGCCCTCTCCCTCGCCGTACGCGACTCGAACACGATGCTGCGCCGCAACCTGCTCCACGTACGGCGCTACCCGTCCATGACTCTGAACCTGCTGCTCACGCCGATCATGCTGCTGCTGCTCTTCGTCTACGTCTTCGGAGGCGTGATGAGCGCGGGCATCGGTGGCGGCGGCGCGGACCGCTCCGACTACATCGCCTATCTCGTCCCGGGTCTCCTGATCATGAGCATCGGCTCCACCGTGATCGGGGCCGCGGTCTCCGTCTCCATGGACATGACCGAGGGCCTCATCGCCCGCTTCCGCACGATGGCGGTCTACCGCGGTTCGGTGCTCGTCGGGCACGTCGTCGGCAGCGTGCTGCAGGTGCTCGCCAGCCTGGTCCTCGTCGGTGCCGTCGCCGTGGCCATCGGCTTCCGGTCCAAGGACGCCACGGCCCTGGAGTGGCTGGCGGCGTTCGGGCTGATCGCGCTGTTCGCCCTGGCGCTCACCTGGATCGCGGTCGGGATGGGCATGGCCAGCCCGAACCCCGAGGCGGCCAGCAACATGGCGACACCGCTGATCCTCCTCCCGCTCATCTCGTCCGCCTTCGTCCCCATCGACGCGATCCCGGGCTGGTTCCAGCCGATCGCCGAGTACCAGCCCTTCACCCCCGCCATCGAGACCCTGCGCGGACTCCTCCTCGGTACCGAGATCGGCAACAACGGCTGGATCGCGATCGGTTGGTGCCTGGCGCTGACCGCGCTCGGCTACCGCTGGTCGACGTCGCTGTTCAACCGCGACCCGAAGTAACCGCCATGACAGCGCGGGCCGCGTCCCGCAGCTCGTCCCGCTCCAGGACGGCGTACTCCGACACAGCGTCGGCGTACGCCGCCCTGGCCGCGTTCCCGGCGGCCCCGACCGCCTGCCGGGCGCGGTCCGCCGACATCGTCGGCTGGAACGAGCGCAGTACCCGCAGCCGTTCGGCCAGCGCGATCATCCGTACGGCGGCCGAGGCGTCGTCGCCGGACGCGAGCCCCGCCAGGCCGAGCGCGTGCAGCACCGTCCCGAGCACCGGAAGCTCCATGGGCGAGCCGGCGGGACCCGAGAACAGGGTCCGCAGCCCCTGCCGCAGTCGGTCGACCGGCTCCGCGACGAGCTCGAGACGGCCGGCGTGCGCGTGCGCCGTCACCGCCACGGCCAGGATCTCCAGCACCCACCGGTCGAAGAAGGGGTCGCCGCCGTCTATCGAGCCGACCGCGGGCAGCGGCTGCACGGCGCTGCGCCACAGGCCCAGTCCGACCTCCGTCAGTCCACGGGCGAGCGCGATCTCGGCGCGCCCGAGGACGTCCATGCTGTAGTCCTCCTGCTGCGTGGCGTCGGCGCCCTCCGCCTGCCGCAGCCAGTACTCGGCCTCGTCGGGGTCGCCGCGCTGGAGGCAGGCGAGGACGAGGCCCCAGCGGGTGCCGATGAGGTCGTGCTCGTCGCGGAGCCGCAGCAGCGCCTGGAGCGCCGCCTTGAGGTGTCCGTACGCTTCCTCGCCCCGCTCCGTCTGCAAGCACAGCTCGCTCAGCCGGGAGTGGCCCATGACCTGCAGGAACGGGTTGTCGACCGGTCCCAGGGCGGCGATGATCCGCCGAGCCGAGGTGAGCGCGCGGTCGATGTCGTGCTCCGACTCCCAGACGTACGTGGCGACGCACTCGGCGGCGCCGGCGAGCAGCGGCTGCTCGCTGTCGCAGAGTTTTCGCAGCACGTCGTAGTCGGGAGGCAGCATCTCGGGGACCGCGCTCAGCACTGCCGCGACGGCCCGCAGCAGCGTGTCCGGCGGGGCCGGGGGCAGCCGCCGGAGGGTGACGAGCTGGCGTACGGCGACCGGGCCGTAGCCCATGAACAGGGTCGCCGTGCACAACACCGCGGCGGCGCGGGCGACTTCGACATGTTCGGGCTCGGGGTAATAGTGCGACAGCGGCGGGCCGGTGTCCGCGGCGAGGGCGGCGAGGCGGGGGTAGCTGGAACCGATGGACCACAGGGCGGCGAGGACGGCGGCGAGGGCGGCAGTGGTGGGGCCGTCCGTACGGGCCAGGGCGTGCCGCAGGGCCAGTACGAGGTTGTCCTGCTCGGCCCTGATCCGCTCCCGGGCGGCCAGCGGTTCCGAGCGGAAGAGCCAGTCGTGGTTCGCGACCCCGAAGTCCCGCGCCCAGACGAGGAACCGGCCGACGGCCTCCTCTTCCTCGCCCGCCTCGGCCCGCCGGGCCGCGCTGAACTCCCGTACGGTCTCCAGCATCCGGAACCGCACACCGGCCGGGGTGTCGGCGACGACGACCAGCGACTGGTCGGCCAACTGCTCCAGCAGAGACAGCGCGTCCTCGCCGAGGACCTGCTCCGCCGTCTCGCCGGCGAAGCCGCCGGGGAAGACGGACAGCAGGCGCAGCGCGGCCCTGGCCTTCTCGTCGAGGAGGTTCCAGCTCCAGTCCACGACCGCGTGCAGCGTGCGGTGGCGCTCCGGCGCGTCCCGCGCCCCGCCGCGCAGCAGCGCGAACCGGTCGCCGAGGCGGCGGGCGATCTCCGGCACCGACAGCACCCGTACCCGCGCCGCGGCCAGCTCCACGGCGAGCGGCAGCCCGTCGAGGTGCCGGCACAGCCCGGCCACCGCGTCCGGCGGCAGCTCCACACCGGGCCGGGCTGCCCGCGCCCGCTGCGTGAACAGCTCGACGGAGATGGCGAGTTGGAGTTCCGGCAGCGCGTACGCCGCCTCCGACGTGAGGCCGAGGGGGGCCCGGCTGGTGGCGAGCACCCGAAGGTCCTTGGCGGACGAGACCAAGGCCTGTACGAGGGCGGCGGCACCGGCGACGACCTGCTCGCAGTTGTCCAGGACCAGCAGGGCGGGCCCGGCGCCGAGCACGCCGAGGATGCCGGGCACCGGGTCGTGGCCGCTCGCAGCGCCGGGCCGCTTCTCGCCCGCACCGAGTGCGGAGGCCACCTCGGCGGCGACGTCCTCGTCCGCGGTGACACCGGCGAGCGGCACGAAATACACGACGCGCTGCTCGGCCCGGCGACTGACAGCGTGCGCGAGACGGGTCTTGCCGAGGCCGCCGGGGCCGATGACGGTGACGGCGCGGGAGGCGCGCAACAGCCGTTCCACCGCAGCGATGTCCTCGTCACGCCCGAGCAGCGGATTCGGCTCGTGCGGCACGCCGTGCCGGACCGTGGGTGCCTCGCCGGACAACAACTCCTGCTGTACGGACTTGAGTTGAGCCCCCGGATCGGTGCCGAGCGTCTCGCGCAGCTCCCTCCGGTACGCCTCGTACCGTGCCAGCGCGGCGGACGGTCCCGCCGTCGTCGCCTCGCCGCGCAGCAACTCGGCGAGCACCTCCTCGTCACGCGGATGCTCCGACGCGGCCACGGCCAGCGGCCCGGCGGCCTCCGCGTGCCGCCCAAGCCGGGCCAGCGCCAGCGCCCGCGCGCGGACGAGGGTGCCGCGAACGGGGGCCCGCTCGGCGCGCAACGCGGCCACCGGGTCGCCCGTGTCACCATCCCCGTTGGGCGTCCCTTCCCACAGGGCAAGGCCGGCCTCGGCGGCGGCCAGCGACCCCGTATGGTCCCCGGCCCTGGTCCGGTCAGCGCTCGCGGCGGCGTGCAGCAACAGGGCGGAACTGTCTACCTGTTGCTCGGGGAGGGCGAGCCGGTATCCGGTGGGCGTGCTGGTGATGACGTCGGCGCCCAACTGCGCCCGTGCCCGGGACACGAGGACCTGCAGCGCCCTTCCCGGCCGCTCCGGCAACTCGTCCGGCAGCCACAGCCCTTCGACGAGCCGCTCGATGCTGCAACCCGTACGCAGGTCGCCCGCGAGCAGCGCGAGGAGGCTGCGGAGCCGGGGCGCGGTGACTTCCTGCCCGCGATGGGCGACGCGGGGGAGGAGGGTCAGGTCGGGGGTCATCAGTGCAGATTAGCCTCGGACGTCAGCGTCGGGCTTTCGGGCGCCCAGCAGAGCGTAGTGAGACCTTGACGCATTGACGTAATGTTTGCGTCACCTTATGGTGAGGGCATGCTCTTCCCTACGCCTCCTCTTGGCGCCCAGGATCAGCGCGTCCTTGGCGAGATCGACGAACTTCGTCATTCGCTGCGCCTGCAGGTCCGGTCCACTCCGACGAAGTGGACCGACGGGCTGCGCAAGTTCCTGACCGCCGACGCGGTGGCGGCCTCCAACTCGATCGAGGGCTTCAAAGTGTCCACGGTCGACGTCGAGGATCTGCTGGAGGGTGAGCGGGATGTCGATGTCTCGGAGGAGGACCGCGAGGAGACGCTCGCCTACCAGCGGATGATGACCTACGTCCAGACGCTGCACGACGTCGCCGACTTCCGGTACGGCAAGGAGTTGCTCAACGCGCTCCATTGGATACTGCAGGGACACCGGCACACCCCGCGGAAGCCGGCCGGGCAGTGGCGGCGTGGAGTGGTGTACGTGACGGACGCCCGCGACCCTAGTATCGCGGCGTACACGGCGCCGGACGCGGCCGATGTGCCCGCGTTGACGGGTGAACTGGTCGAGTGGCTGAACACGGACGACGGCAGCCACCCGCTGGTACGGGCCGCCATGGCGCATCTGCACCTCGTTTCCATCCACCCGTGGGCGGATGGGAACGGCCGCATGTCCCGGTCCCTCCAAACGCTCATGATCGCGAGAGAGGGAGAACTGGCCCCCGAGTTCTCCTCGATCGAGGCCTGGCTGGGGCGCCCCGGCAACACCTGGGAGTACTACCGCGAGTTGCAGCGCCGGGGGGCCACCTACCGCCCCGACCAGGACGTCTCCGACTGGGTCCGCTTCAACCTCACGGCGTACCACCAGCAGGCGCAGGCCGTACGCAGGCGCCTGGACCGATCGAGCCGGGTGTGGGTTCTGCTCGGTGAGTTCGCGGAGGTCCGCGGGCTGGAGGAGCGGGTGGTTTCCGCTCTGCATGACGTGGCGATGTCGGGGCGGGTACGCCGGACACGTTACGAGCGGGCGGAGGACCTGGGTCTGCAGCGGGCCCAACGGGACCTGCGGGACCTCGTGGCGGCCGATGTCCTGACGCCGGTCGGCCGCACCCGGGCCCGGTTCTACACCGCCGGCCCCGCCTTTCCGGAGCCGGCGCTGGAAGCGGCCCGGACGCCGCTGCCGCTGGCCGATCCTTACGCCCGTTGAGGGCGCAGGTCGCGCAGGACTCTCCTGTGCGTGGCGAGTACCGGCTCATCACCTGGGGCCGCCTCGAACTCGCCGACAGCGAAACCGACGGCGAAACCGACAGCGACACCGTCGACCCCATCACCGGCAAGGTCGAACAGCTCCGCGACGCGCAGCGCGCCGGCCTGATCGATCCCGCCTGGGATCCGGCCGACGTGCTCGCCCTGATCAACCAGATCGCCACCACCTGGGCAGGCCAGCCGGAGATCGGCGCCGCCGCGGCCAACCTCGCCGCGGACACCTCCGTCAGCGCACGCCGCGCGGCCCTGGTCACCGCCGTCGAGCGCCTGTTCCCCCGCCTGTGGTGAAACCGACCGGTCCGCAGCGGTTGGTGGCCCCACTCGTCGAGCTGCGCGAGACGAGTGGGGGTCCAGGACTGGCTTGCGGGGATGTCATTCGTCTCCGCCGTCGCCGTCGTCATCGAGGTCGACGTCGTCCGGGTCACGCAGGGGCCGCAGCCGCCACCACCGACGGCGCGACACCTCAGGAAGCGGTCCGTGCCCTCGCGGTCGGCGTGTTCGACGCCCACCCGTGGATCGGCACGCAACTCGCCCGCGCCCCGGCGCAGTCACCGCTGCTGCGGATCTTCGAGCACCTCGGGCGCCAGGTCCAGGCGCTCGGGGTGCCCCAAGCCGCTCACTTCACGGCCGCGTCCGCGCTGCTGAACTACATCCTCGGAGTGGGTGGCCAGAACGCGGCCAACGCCCGCGACCACCGGCCGGGCGCGACCCGGGCAGAGTTCCTGGGCTCGGTCTCGGACTCGTGGGGGAATCTCGATCCCGACGAGTACGCGTTCACCCGAAGTGTCGCGGACCAGCTACGGGATCACGACGACCGGGAGGAGTTCCTGGCGGGGATCGACCTCATCGTCGCCGGGATCACCGGGATCACTGCGCGGCCGTGAACTCCCGCCAGGCGGTGGGGGAGAGGTGGAGTATGGGGGCTTCGGGGGGTGTCTTGGAGTCACGGACGGCGACGACTTCTGGGTGGTTGCGAGCTACTTCGACGCATTCGCCTCCGGCGTTGCTGTAAGTGGACTTGGCGAAGTCGAACTCGGGCATGGATCAGATCTCCTGGCGGATGGTGTCGATCAGCTGGACCGAGTCGCGCGGAGCGAGGCTCAGCCGCGCTGTCCGTTCGAAGAACCCGCTGTACGCGGTGCTCTCGGTCTCGTTTTCCACCCACACAGTAGAGGCGATTGCGTCAGCGTGGACCACGTCCACTGCCTCGGTCTCGGCGAACGAGATGATGGTGAACGGGCCTGAAATGCAAGGGTGGCCGCCCGCGCGGAAGGGCAGTACCTGCACGCGTACGTTGGGCAGTTCGGAGACCTCCAGGAGACGTGCCAACTGGGCGCGCATGGTGCCGGGCCCGCCGATCAACTGCCGTAGCGCCGCTTCCCAGATGACGGCGTACATCTGAAGTGGGCGTTCATCGTGCAGGCGTGCCTGGCGGCGCATCCGGATGTCGACCAGGCGCTCGATCTCGTCCGGGTCCTCCCATACCCCCACACCTTCGGTGACGGTCACCGAGCGCGCGTACTCGGCGGTCTGGAACAGGCCAGGAATCAAGGAGAGTTGCCAGGTCCGTACGCGGCTCGCGGCGTCCTCCAGCGCGATGTACTCGGAGAGCGCGCCTGGGTGGGGCGACTCCTGCCACCACCCCTTGGCCTTGCGGCGCTCGCGGTCCAGCCGAGCCAGGTTGAGAAGCCGAGCCAGGGTTTTCGGGTCACTCAATCCGTAGGACTCGCACAGCACCCGGATGTCGGGGTCCCGCATCGGGACCCAGCCGCGCTCCATCTTCACGATCTTCGAATTGGTCGCGTTGATGACCTCGGCGGCCTGTTGCTGGGTCTTCCCCGAAGCGTCGCGCAGGCGCAGTAGTTCGGCACCGAGCTTGCGGCCCAGGACAGTTGAGGTGCGATTGCCCAGTTCTGAGGTACGAGTCACGGATCAAGTGTGGCGTGTGGAAGCTCCCTCGTCACTCGATGGAGACAATTTTCTCCGAGTAGCTTGCATCCGGGACTTGGTGCTCAATACCGTCAGTGCTCAGCCGCATGCAAAACGGAGTCAATGGAGGTGCCCCATGCCGGACCCTCAACCCCCCACCGCCCCTCTCTATGAGGACCGCCTCGACTACACCCCAGTCGCTCGCAGCGTCCCCCTCGCCCGCCACCGCACTGCCCGTCTCGTCGTCGAATGGGGGCACCCGAAGCTGGCCGGGGACGCGGCCCTCGTGGTCTCCGAGCTGATGACCAACGCCCTGCTGCACGGGAGCATCCGAGGACGCCTCATCCGCGTACGTCTCACCGTCACCACATCGCTGCGCGTCGAGGTCAGTGACCCCCGTGCCGAGCGCATGCCCTGTCCCCGTGAGGTGGCCGACGACGACCAGTTCGGGCGGGGACTGCTGCTGGTCGGGGCGCTGGCCGGGCAGTGGGGCGTGGGGCCACGGGAGGGGGTGGGGAAAACGGTCTGGGCGGAGTGGGGGCTCGTCGTCACCCCGTGTGATGCCGGACCGCTCATCGGCGTCGAAAAGTGATGCACTACGCGGACGGGGACGGTCCGCTCGTTCCCCGCCCCGAGCTGACGCTCCCCGATCTACGCCAAGCTGTCGCCACCGTTGCGCCATCCCGGCTGCCCGAGTTCTTCGAGGACCTGCAGAATGCCTTCGTGCGCGCCGGGGACGAGGACAGCGTCGTACCGATCCGGATGTTCTACCGGCAGTGGGGCGATTTTGATCAGTGTCCCGGCGATCAGAGGGCCGGTCGAGCCGGCCACCGCGCCGGCCTGTTGCACACGGGCGTACCCGGCGTTGAGCAGCTCTTTTGGTACCAGCTGTGGCACGTACGACTGGTTGGCCGCCTCGAACAGCAGGGACAGCACCCCGAACACGAAGACGAACATGCACAGTGCGGGGATGGTGAGCCGATCCAGCGCATGCAGCCCCGGTATCGCGCCGAGCAGGACTGCCCTTCCGAGGTCCGTGGCGACCATCATCGGCTTGCGCCGCCAGCGGTCCACCATGACCCCGGCTATGAGCCCGAAGAGTAGATACGGAACCCAGCGGGCGGCGTTGACGATGCCGACCTCTGTGGCGGATGCGCTCAGCGTCACGGCGGTGAGGATCTGCAAGGCCAGCGCCGTGACCTGAGAACCGAAAGCAGACACGGCCGAGGCGGTCAGGAAACGTACGTACCCAGGGACTTCCACCAGGCGCGGCATGACCGGACCGTACCAGCGAAGATCACTGACGGACGACGTCGGAACAGGTCACCTAACGACGGCAGCCTACGTCAGTGTCGCCAGCTCTCCCTTGTACTCCGGCCCGTGGTCAGTATCGGGTGACACAGAATAAGCTCAGCTATAATAACTGCACCTATACAACCATGGGGTGTGTGTTGTGGACAAGCCCGCCGAGATGTTCGACCGCCAGTTCGAGTGGGCCGAGCTGACCCGGTTTGCCGCCCTGCCCGGACCGAGGGCGACGCTCGGGGTGGTCTCCGGCCGCCGTCGGCAGGGCAAGACGTTTCTGCTCGATGCGCTCTCCCGGGCCAGCGGCGGCTTCATGTTCACCGCGACCGAGACCACCGAGGCCGATGCCCTGCGTCAGTTCGGCGAGGCCCTCGCCCGGTACCGGCGCCGGCCCACCCCGTTCCGCTTCGCGCACTGGGACGAGGCGGTCACCGAACTCATGCGCATCGCCGACGCGGGCGGCCCCAGGGTGGCGGTCATCGACGAGTTTCCCTTCCTCGCCAAGGCCTCCCCCTCGCTGCCCTCGATCATCCAGCGCGCCCTGGACCCCGCTGCCCAGCACACCAACACTCCCGTACGTCTGCTGCTGTGCGGCTCCGCGCTGTCCTTCATGGGCAGGCTGCTGTCCGGCAACGCTCCGCTGCGCGGCCGAGCCGGCCTCGAACTCGTGGTACCCACCCTGGACTTCCGCCTCGCGGCCGAGTTCTGGCAGATCGACGACCCGCGCACCGCGCTGCTGACCAACGCCGTCGTCGGCGGCACACCTGCCTACCGCCGTGAGTTCACCCAGGGCGACACCCCTGCCGGTCCGGACGACTTCGACGCCTGGGTCGTCCGCGCCGTGCTCAACCCGGCGCGCCCGCTCTTCCGGGAGGCCCGCTACCTTCTCGCCGAAGAGCCCGAACTTCACGACACCGCGCTGTACCACTCGGTACTGGCCGCCATCGCCGCGGGCAACGCCGCTCGCGGTGGCATCGCCGACTACCTGGGGCGTAAGTCCACCGACCTTGCCCACCCGCTGGGCGTTCTCCAGGACGTCGGAATGATCACCCACGAGGTGGATGCCTTCCGACGCAACCGCTCCGCCTACCGCATCGCCGAGCCGCTCGTCACCTTCTACCACGCGGTCATGCGCCCGGCCTGGGGCGACCTGGAACGCCCCGGGCGGGCGTCCGACGTATGGCGCCGCACCCGGTCCACCTTCCGCAGCAAAGTCGTCGGCCCGCACTTCGAGCAGGTCTGCCGGGAATGGGCCCGCTGGCACGCGGCGCCCGGCACCCATGGCGGACACGCCACGCGAGTCGCCGGCGGTACCGTCAACGACCCCGCTGCCAGGACCAGCCACGAGGTCGACGTCGCCGTGCACGGCGAAACCCACGACGGACGCCAAGCGCTGCTCGCCATCGGAGAAGTGAAGTGGAGCGAGGTGATGGGGGCCGGCCATCTGGAGCGTCTCCGGCACATCCGCTCCCTCCTGACCAGGAGCGGCGCGGCCACCGAGGCAACACGGCTGTACTGCTTCAGCGGCACCGGCTTCACCGACGACCTGCGTCACCTCGCGAAGGACGACCACACGATCCAGCTGATCGACCTGCCCCGCCTCTACCACGGAGAGTGACTTTCCGATCCGCAGGTCGGACGGTGTGGTGGCGGCCAGGGGCGGTGGACGCCGCGGGGTGGGTTCGGAACCGCCCCTCAGCCCTTGACCGCCGAACTCGCGACCCCCTGGACGAACCAGCGCTGGAAGAAGCCGAAGACGATCAGCACAGGCAGGACCAGGAGGACGCCGAAGGCGAGGGTCTGGCCCCAGTCCGGGGGGAGCAGGGCCTGGAAGACGCTCATCTCCAGGGGGAGGGGGCGTACCGAGGGGTCGGAAACCATCAGGACCGGCCAGAGGAAGGAGCCCCACTGGGTGAGGAAGGTCAGGATCGCCACGGAGGCGAAGGCCGGCTTCGACATCGGGACGATGATCGCGAAGAAGGTGCGCCAGGGGCCCGCGCCGTCGATGCGGGCGGCTTCCTCGATGCTCGGCGGGATCGTGCGGAAGAACGTGTGGAACTGGTAGACGGAGAAGGCGTTGGCGATGAACGGGAGCGCCAGGATGTAGAGGGTGTTGCGCTGGTCGTTGAACATGTAGAAGAGCGGGACGGCCACCGACTCGAACGGGACCAGCATCAGTAGGAGGACGAGGGTGAAGACCGCGTCGCGGCCTCGCCACTTCAGCCGTGACAGCCCGTACGCCGCCATCGAGTTGATGAACAGGCCGCCCGTCACCACCACGAACGCCAGCAGCAGCGAGACGCCCATGAAGCGCCAGAAGTAGCCGGTGCTGTCGGAGTTGAGGCTGTCGAGGACCGCCGTGTAGTTGTCGAAGGACAGGTGGGTGGGCAGGAAGCCGGACAGGCCGTTCAGCACCTCGTCCGACGGCTTGAGGCTGCCGATCAGCAGGTAGAGGACCGGCAGCGCGAAGACGAACGCCAGGACGGAGAGGACGGCGTAGTCGAGGAAGCGGCGCAGGGGGGTGCGGGTCAGGCCCGTGGTGGTGATGCTCATGGTCATCCTTAGTTCTTGGTCCTCTGGCCTTTGTCCTCAGTCCTCGTTGTCCGGGCGGACCACTCGGCGCTGGACGACGGTCAGGGCGACGACGATCAGGAAGAAGACGACGGTGATCGCCGCTGCCTGCCCGACGTTGTTCTGGTCGAAGGCGGTGGTGACGGCCTGGTACATCACCGTGCGCGCGGCGTCCTCGTTGAGACCGCCGCCCTTGACGAGGACGTACACCTGGTCGAAGACCCGGAAGGAGAGCACCGAGGTGAGCATGACGACGAAGACGAGGGTGCCGCGGATGCCGGGCAGGGTGACGTGGCGGAACTGCTGCCAGGCGCCGGCGCGGTCCAGTCGGGCGGCCTCGTAGAGCTCGGCCGGGATCTGCTGGAGGCCTGCCAGCAGGATGACCATCTGGAAGCCGACGCCCTGCCAGATGGACAGCACGATGATCGAGGCCAGCGCGGTGGCGGAGTCGCCGAGCCAGTCGAAGGCGCCCCAGTTGCCGAAACTCACCGTGTGCAGCGCGGAGTTGAGCATGCCCTGGTCGCTGCGGGCCAGGATGAGCCGCCAGATCACGGCGACGAGCGCCATCGGGAAGACGACCGGCATGAAGAAGAGGGACCGGAACAGGCCGATCGCCTTGAGCTTGCGGTTCAGCAGGATCGCCAGGCCGAGCGCCAGGGCCGTCTGTACGGGTACGACGACCACGGCGAAGGTCAGGTTGTTGAGGAGGGCGCGGAGGAACGGGCCGGAGAGGTCCGGGTCGGTCAGCAGGCGGCGGTACTGCTCCAGGCCGAAGAAGCTGGGGGCCAGCGGGGAGCCGAGGCGGACGTTGTAGAAGGAGAGGACGACGGCGTAGACGAACGGGACGCCGACGAAGGCTATGAGTCCGGCGACGGCCGGCGTGGACATGAGCAGTCCGTGCAGCCAGTCGCGGTTCTTGCGCACAGGGGGCACAGGAGGCACAGAGGACGCAGAGGGATCTGAGGGCACAGGGGGCACAGGGGGCACGGCGCGCGTCGGACGGGGCGGACGCGCGGGCTTGGCGGCGGCGGTCACGGGTGGGGCCTTCTCCCGGCATGGGGCGCGGCGTGCGCCGGTTCGACGGAGTTCACGGACGGTTCCTGTTCCCGGCGGGGGCGGGCGCGGTGAGCTGCGCGGGCCCGCCCCCGGCCGATGGGCCTACGGGATCTCGTAGCCGGCGTTGTCGGAGAAGTCCTGGTCGATGGCGCGGGCGGCCTTGGCCAGGGCGTCCTCGGGGTCGGCGCCGCCGTAGACCGAGTTGAGGGCCTCGCTGAACTTCGCGGTGATGGTGGGGTATCCGGCGGTCACCGGGCGGGTCACCGCGACGCAGGACGTGGTGATGTCGCTGTCACCGCAGGGCTTGGCGAGCTGGTCGGCGAAGAGCTGGAGCGGGCCGCCCTGCTTGTAGAGGGAGCTCGCGGCGAGCGCGGACTTCGTGGCGGGCGGGGCGCCGTTGGCCGTCGTCATCGCGGCGACGCTGGTGTCGCCCAGCAGGTAGTCCATGAACGTGCCGGCGGCCTTCGCGTTCTTGCTGTCGGCGCCGATGCCCCAGGTCCAGGAGCCCTGGCCGGTCTTGGGACCGTTGCCGAAGTCGGGCAGCGGCAGGACGACGAGGTCGTCGCCGAGGGCCTCGCTGTAGGTGGGGTACATCCAGTGGCCGACCCAGCTCAGGGCGGCGCGGCCCTTGGCGAAGGCGTTGCCGTCGGTGTTCGGGTCGACGTAGGTCTTCCAGGACTGGAAGGTCTTCAGCGCCGACACCGCCTCCGGCGAGTCGAGGGCGCCCTCGGCCTTGCCGTCCTTGAGCAGCGAGCCGCCCGCCGACCAGACGATCGGGGCGAAGCCGTACGTGCCCCACTCGGTGGTGAGTCCGTTGTTCTCCTGGACGTCGAGGGTCTTCCCGTCGGAGTCCTTGGCCTTCAGCGCCTTGAGCGCGGCCGTGAACCCGTCCGCCGTCCAGGCGTCGTCCACGCTCGTCGGGTACTTCACGCCGGCCGCGTCCAGCAGCTTCTTGTTGCCGTAGATCCCGAGGCCCGAGTCGTACATGCCCAGGCCGTAGTGCTTGCCGCCGATCTCGCCCTGCGCCTTGCTCGCGTCGGTCGCGTTGCTCATCGTCTCGGACGAGACGTGGTCGTCGATGGGAGCGAGCTTCTTGTTGTAGACGAAGTTCGCCATGGTCGGGCCGTCGAACTCCAGTACGTCCGGCAGTTCCGCGGCGCTGGTGGCGGTGATGGTCTTGGTGTAGTCGTTGCCGGGGATCAGCTTCAGCTCGACCTTGACGGCGCTCTGCGAGGAGTTGAACGACTTCACAGCGGCCTGCAGCGCGGCATCCTCGCTCTTCTGGCCCTGGTGGGCCCAGACGCTGATGGTGCCCTTGCCGCTGCCCGCCTCCGCGGCGGCGTCGGTGCCGCCGCCCCCGCCGCAGGCGGCCAGCGCCGCCAGGGGCAGGACGAGGGCCAGGCCCGTACAGGCCGTGCCGCGGAACCTTCTGCTGGTCGAGTTCATGACTGTGCCTCCGTGTTGCTGTGGCGAGGGTTCGAGTGCGGGGGGTTCGTCCGAGGTGTGGGGGGGGCTTCAAGGCGGGCAGCGGCGGGAGTTACCGCGGTCCGCGCGGGCTGGGCGGCGCTGTGGTCTCGCGCAGGACGAGGCGGATGGGCATCTGGACATGCCCCGGGGGTTCGGCGCCGGGCTCGTCGAGACGGCGCAGCAGCAGCCGGGCCGCCTCGGCGCCCTGCTCGGCGACCGGCTGGGCGACGGTGGTCAGGCCGACCACGTCGGCGAGTTCGTGGTCGTCGAAGCCGACGACGGACACGTCGTCCGGCGCCTTCAGGCGGTGGCGGCGCAGGGCGCGCAGGGCGCCCATCGCCATCTCGTCGGACTGTGCGAACACGGCGGTCGGCGGTCGGGAGGCGGCCAGCAGCTCGGTCATGGCCCGCTCGCCGCCCTCGACGGTGTAGTCGCCGTCCGCCTCCAGGGCCGGGTCGTGCTCGATCCCGGCGTCGGCCAGGACGTCCAGGTAGGCGTTGCGGCGCTCGACGGGAGTGGTCCAGTGCAGCGGCCCGCTGGCCCCGCTGATCATGCCGATGCGGCGGTGGCCGAGGTTCACCAGATGCCGTACGGCGCTTTCGGTGCCGGCCCGGTCGTCGATGCCAACGACGGTGAAGCCGGGCCGGGCCCCGCCGACCGTGCTGGCCAGCGG
Source organism: Streptomyces sp. ADMS (assembly GCF_033441795.1). Lineage (NCBI taxonomy): Bacteria > Bacillati > Actinomycetota > Actinomycetes > Kitasatosporales > Streptomycetaceae > Streptomyces > Streptomyces sp. ADMS. The sequence continues at coordinate 90,173 of NZ_JAVFVX010000001.1, forward strand.
CACCCCCAGGGAGCGCAGCGCGGCCGACTCCTCGTCGTCGGGAATGAGGAGCGACAGCACCGCGTCCACCCGCTTGCGCACCGGCAGCTTGGTGAAGAAACGCTTGCGTGTCTCCGGCGAGCCCAGGTTGTACAGCAGCACGTCGTAGCCGGCGGCGCTGAGCTCGCGCTCGGCGGCGTCCAGCACGGTGCCGAAGAACCAGCGGCCCACGTACGGGACGACGACGCCGATGGTGTACGTGCGACCGCTCGCCAGGCTGGACGCGGAACGGGACGCGGTGTAGCCGAGCTGGGCGGCGACGGCCGTGATCCGGTCCCGCACCTCGTCGGACACACCCGGCCGGCCGCGCAGGGCGCGGGACACGGTGGACGCGGAGACGCCGACCGCCTGGGCGACGTCGTTGATGCTGGCCGTCACGGCTCAGTTCCTCCGTAGTGGTCACGTCGGTGTGATCTGCGAGTGACGTGACCGTAAACCCGGCCCCCTTGTTGCGCAAGCGTTTGCGTTCATATTTACTTGGGCCGATTCCAGAAGAAGTTCGTTTTGACCGCTGGTCAGCGCATGCGTTTGGGCGCTGTGGAGCCGACAGGAACTGCGCATGCGATACGCCCCGCCCGGCCTCTGCGTGAACGACTTCGCCCTCCTGCGGGACGAGGACGGCACGTACGCGGTGCTGCACCTGCAGGGGCCCTGGACGGCCGAGTTCGACCATCTGCGGATGGAGACATCCTTCGGCCGGGCCACCTCCGCCGACCTGGTCGGCTGGCAGCCGCAGGGCACCGCGTTCGGGGTCGGCCTGCCCGGCGGCTTCGACCAGCAGGCGGTGTGGACCATGCACCCGGTCCGGCACGGCGACGGAACGGCGATGTTCTACACGGGCGTGAGCGGGCTGACGCCGGAGGGCTGGCCGCTGCAGTCGGTCGGGCTGGCGTACTCCGACCGCACCGACGGCACCGGCTGGCGACGCCACGGCACCGCGCCGGTCGTCGAGGCGGACCCGCGCTGGTACCGCACCGGGGAGCGGATGGGCTGGCGGGACCCCTTCGTCGTACGCGACGACGAGACGGACGGCTGGGTGATGGTCGTCTGCGCCAGTGACGCGTCCCTGCCCGTCGAGGCCGGCGGATGCGTCGCCTGGGCCACCTCCGACGACCTGGAGCACTGGACGGTCCAGCCGCCGCTGATCTCACCCGGCGATGTGGACGAGCTGGAGTGCCCGGTCCTGGAACGCCTCGACGACGGCAGCTGGCTGCTGCTCGGCTCCATCGGCGCGACCCGCGGCTTCGAGTCGTGGACCGCCCCGAGCCTGCGCGGCCCCTGGACCAGGCGCGGCCCCCTCGGCCCGACCGGCTCCTACGCACCCCGCGTCATCGCCGCCCCCGACGGCACCCGGGTCGTCCTGCACACCACGCCCCGCCAGGTGGGCCTCACCGACACCGGGGAACGCTGTCGCGGCATGCTCGCGCAGCCCAAGTCCCTTGTCGTGCACGAGGGTTCGGCGCCCCGCCTCGAATGGTGGCCCGGCCTGGAGCCCTGGCTCGGCGAGGAAACCGGCCACCCCGCGCTGCACGCGGTCGGCGACATCGGCATCACGGGGGCGGTCGAGATCACCCTCCGCACCGCCACCCCGGAGGACGGCCGCCCCGCCCTCGCCGTCGGCTGCGACGGCAAGAACCTCTGGATCACCGGCCCCGACGGCAGCCGGCTCGGCGAGACCGTCCTGACCGAACCCGCCGCCGCTCTGCGCGTTCTCACCGTCGGCGAATACGTCGAGGTCTACGCCGACAACGTCTTCGCCCTCACGGCCCTGTGCTACACCGGCCACCCCGCCGCGTGGACAGCCGTCACCGAGGGGCACAGCCGTACGGTCCCGGTACGCCCGATCCGGCTGCCCGACCCGCGGCGCGACGATGCCTCGGCGGTCTGGCCGGGGTCT
>NZ_JAVFVX010000001.1:92208-116079 GCF_033441795.1 Streptomyces sp. ADMS
GGTAGTCAGTTGGGTGGGTTCATCTGTTGGTCGATGTCCGTCCTGGTGGCGGCAGCGTGAGGCCCCGTTCGGTGACGGAGCTGTCTCCGGCCGACGACCGTTCAGCATCCGCATCACGGATCAGGGCGGTGGACGGGCCGACACCTCTGCTCCGTCGCCATCGACCCGTCCACCGGCAGCCGGCCCACGACGGCGCGCCGTCAGAGAGGTTCCCGGACTACGGCGCGACCGTGGCCCCGTCCCCGGCTGCCGTCGGGGTGATCCCTGTCGGAGTCGGCGCTGTCGAAGCCTCAGCCGTGGGCACCGGCGCCGTGTCGGGCTTCTGGGTGGGCGTTTGGCTGGGGGCGTTGGACGCCTCGGTGGGCACGGCGCTGGGGGCTTCGGGGCCGGTGGTGGCGGGCACGGACGGCTGCGGTGTGGCCGGTGACGGCGAGCGGTCGGCGGGGGGTGTCGCCGGGCTGGTCGAGGGGGGCGGGGCCATGGGGACCGTCGGGGAGCGGGGGTTCTCGGACGTCGTCAGGTTCAGGGGGAGGGCGATGAGCGCGGCGATGGCGCACGCCATGCCCACTCCGGCCGCCGTGCGGGTTCGGCGGCGGCGGATCGCGGTGCGGCGGATCACCTCGTAGCGGCCCGGGGGTGTGCCCAGGTAGGTGGGGGTGGGGGCGAGGAGGACCAGGAGGGGGTCGTCGGGGTCGTGCCCGGGGCCTGGCGGGTCGAACTCCGGGTCGTCGTCTTCGTCAAACCGTGTGGTCAAGGCTTTTCCTCAGGTGGGCGCGGAGCAGTTCACGGGCCGCGTGGAGGTCGGCCTTGATGGTTCCTTCCTTGCGTCCGGTCAGCGCGGACACGTCCCGGATCGGCATGTCAGCGTAGTAGTGGAGGAGGATCGGGACGCGCAGTCGTTCCGGGAGTGACTGGACCAGGAGGCGGACGGACGGGTCCGACGGGTCGGCGTGGGGGCGCAGGGCTGCCTCCGTGGTCACGTGGCGCATCGCCTTGCGCTCGCGTTCCATTCTGCGCCAGTGGTCCCGGACGATGTTCGCCGCCGTCACGTAGAGGAAGCCGCGCGGTTCCTCCACCGACGTCCAGCGCGCCCACAGGCGGGTGAACGCCTCCGAGGCGATCTCGTGGGCCGTCTCGTCGTCGTCGACGAGCCGGCGGCACCAGCCGGCCAGGCGCGGGTAGAGGGCGGCGAACAGCTCGGACGCTGCCTTGTCGCGGGACCGTTTCAACGCTCTCCATGGTCCTGTTGCCACGGGCGTGGCACTCGTGGGGGAGGACGGCGCACCGGCGGCGTACGTTCCGCCGGCCCGCCGTCCTTTCTGCGCAAGTTCGTTCACGGGCTCGTCGACGACGTCAGCGCGGCGAAGGCGATCACATTGTCGAGGTAGCCGTCCTTGTCCTGAAGGCCGCCGCAGGTGATGAGCCGCAACTCCGGGCGGCTCACGTTCCCGTAGACGTCGTCCGCAGGGAAGTCGGCCTTGGCCACCGTCCGCAGGGAGGTGACCGTGAACTCCGTCTCCGTGCCGTTCTCCAGGCGCGCCACGACCTTCTCGCCGCGGCGCAGCCGTCCGAGGTCGTGGAAGACGCCGTCCCCGTACGCGCCGACCGTGACATGCCCGAGGATCACCGACGGACCGGTCTGGCCCGGCGTCGGCGAGTGCTCGTACCAGCCGGCCTGGTCGTGATCGGTGATCGGAGGCACCTGCACGGTGCGGTCGGATGCCAGTCCGAGCCGCATGACCGGCGTGTCGACCCCGATGGCGGGGATCCGGAGGCGTACGGGAACCGAACGGCCCACCGCCCGCCCCGACTTCGCGGAGGTGTGCCGGCCGGGGGGCGACTGTGGCGTTGTGGCGCCGGGACTCGCGGACCCTGTCGTCCGTACGCCCTCACCGCCGGAGGAACAGCCCACGAGCAGCGAGGACGCGGCCGCCGTGGCCGCCGTACCGAACGCGCGCCTGGAGAGCTCGGTCACGCCCCGGTCGCCTGCCGGCGGCGCACGACGAACACCGCCGCGCCACCCACGGCGAACGCGGCGGCAGCGCCCCCGCCGATCAGCGTGCCCGGCGTTCCGGAGTCCGACGGCGTCTCTCCGGTGTCGGGGGCGCCGCTCGGCACCTCGGCGACCTGGGCCGGGGCCTGGTTGGGGTCGGTGGTGGGGGCCTCGCTGGGAACCGGGGTGGCGGCCTCGGTCGGAACGGCGCTCGGCGCCGGGTTGGCCTCGGTCGGCGTGGCGCTGGGGACCGGGGTCGGGGTGCCGTCGGCGAACGCGGGCGCGGTGCCCGCCAGTACGGCGGTGGCCGCGAGTGCCACGGCGCTGAGGACAGTACGGCGCACGGTACGGCGCATGGAATCGCTCTCTTTCGTCGTCCGCTCCGAACCGCGCCCGGAAGAGGGCGGGTTGTGCTGGGCGGGCTGTGTGACGGATCGAGCGGAGAGACGACTCGGCGGCCGGACAGGTTGTAAAGAGATGGCAAAGTCGTCAGGGGGCTCAGTGGACGGGCTTGGCCGGTCCGTGCCGCCGCCGACAGGAGGAACGAGACCTCCGAGCCCATGGGGCTGCCAGAGCGCCCGGCCGCTATCCGCCCGGGGTCACGAGCCCCGATTCGTACGCCACCACCACGGCCTGTGCCCTGCTGTCCAGGTCCAGTTTGGTCATCGTGCGGTTGAGGTGGGTCTTGACGGTCGCCTCGCTGATGTAGAGGCGGTCGGCGATCTCCAGGTTGGACAGGCCGCGTGCGATCAGTTTCAGGACATCCAGCTCGCGGGAGGTCAACGCATCCAGATCGGGAGGCTGTTCGCAGGCGGTCTGCCGGGCGTACGCCTCCACCAGGCGGCGGGTGACACTGGGCGCGAAGAGCGCGTCACCGCCGGCGACCGCGGCCACCGCGGCGAGCAGCCGTTCCGGACCGGAGTCCTTGAGCAGAAACCCGCAGGCTCCGGCGCGCAGCGCCCCGTACACGTACTCGTCGAGGTCGAAGGTGGTCAGCATCAGGATCCGGGGCGGGGGGTCGCCTGCCTCGGCGAGGATGCGTTCGGTGGCCTCGATGCCGTTCATGCCGGGCATCCGGACGTCCATAAGGATCACGTCGGGGGCCGTCTCGGCGGCCAGCGTCACGCCCTCCGCGCCGTCGCTCGCCTCGCCGACCACCTCGATGCCGGGTGCGGCGCGCAACAGCCCCACCAGGCCCGCCCGGATGAGGAACTGGTCGTCCACGACAAGCACTGTGGTCATGTGGCGGCGTCGTCCCCCTGCTGTGCGGCCCGCGCGGAGGTCGGCAGGATCAGCCGCACGGCGAAGCCACCCTGGTCCTGCGGGCCGATGTCGATCTGCCCGCCGTAGAGCTTGGCCCGCTCCCGCATGCCAAGCAAGCCGTGTCCGCTGCCGGTTCGTACTCTGGCCGGAATCACCCCCTCTCCGTCGTCCGTAACCGAAACAGTCACCTGGTGCGGTTCATACCTCAGCCGTACGCGCACACTCGCGCCGGGCGCGTGCTTGAGGACGTTGGTGAGTGCCTCCTGCACCACCCGGTAGGCGCAAAGTTCCACGCCGGGGGTCAGGGGGCGCTCGGTGCCCTCGACGGTCAGGGAGACCGGGACCCCGCCGGCGCGGACACGGTCGGTCATCTCACCGAGGCGGGCCAGGCTCGGCATCGGGCCGACGGGGGCGCCGTCGTCGGCGGCGCGCAGCAACTTGAGCATGCGGCGCAGCTCTTCGAGTGCCTCCTTGCCGGTGGCTTCTATGGTGTCGAGCGCGGTGCGCGTGGTCTGGCGGTCGGTGTCGAAGACGAACCGGGCGAGACCGGTCTGCACGGAGATCACTGACATGTGGTGGGCGACCACGTCGTGCAGTTCGCGGGCGATCCGGCCGCGTTCCTCGGCCACCTCGCGCCGGGCCCGCTCGGCCTGTTCCCGGCGCAGCTGCCGGGCCAGCTCGGCCGAGCGGCGGGCGAGGACGCCGAACCGCAACAGCATCGCGGGGTAGACCACGGCCTGTCCGGCGACGGACGCCCAGGAGTCGGTGTGGTTCACCGCGCCCGCGTAGATCCAGACCCCGCCCATCAGCGCGGCGCAGGGGACGGAGACGCGCAGCGTCAGCACGGAGGCGACGGTGTAGACGGCCAGCATGGGGCCGAAGCTGCACACCACGGGCCAGTAGCCGGCGGTGATGTACACCAGCCAGGTCGCGTGCACGAGGCAACAGACCACGACCGGGGCCCGGCCACGGAGCACGAGCGGCAGGTGGACCAGGACGACCAGCGCATAGGCGGTGGCGTCGAGCGGATTCTGGCCCTGGCGCGCGGCCTCCGGCCCCAGCAGCAGGGCCACGCCGGTCAGCGCCGCCGCGAGCAGCACGTCGACGGCGAGGGGGTGGATCCGCATCGCAGCAGCGTAAGGCCCGCGCAGCCGACGGGGCGTCAAACTCCTGCGGTACCACGAAAGTTGCAGGAACCGCGCGCCTACCGCGCTGGGTCGATCCGGAGTGCCAACCAGCGTGGGACGACGCCACACACGGCCCGCCCGTAGCGTCCTGGAGCAGCACCACGACGAGTCTCCAACAGGTAGCAGCGCCACAGCGCGTCCGGCGGGAAACCGCCCGTCGAGCTCGAACGGATCGTCGAGCAAGCGCGAGCCCGGACCAGCCAGAAGGCCGGGCCGCATGACCAACGTCTCTACGCAACGAGGGAGTTGACATGGCTACGAGTGTCAGATCTGTCCGGCCGCGCACTGGGATGTGGCGCCGGGTGCTGGCCACGGCGGCGGTGCTGGCCACCACCGGCAGCGTGCTCACCGTCGCTTCGCCGCCCGCACAGGCGGCGCTGCCGCAACAGCAGATCGCCGATCCCGTCCACTACTGGAACGATGTCCTGCTCCAGGTCATCCGTCGTGATGGTGGCGGACCGGGGCCGATGTCCCGTTCCGCGGCGATGCTGAACGCGGCGATCTACGACGCGGCGAGCTCGTACCAGCTGAAGTGGACGGGCAGGATCACCTGGGAGCCGTACATCGACGCTCACGAGTACGCCGGCTGGGTCGAGGGTCCCGACGAGGAGGAACGGGTGATCGGCCGTACGGCGTACAACATCCTGCTGGGGCTGTACAAGAACCAGACGCAGTTCCTCGACTCGAAGTTCCGTGAGCGGTTCGGCACCGCGCCCACCGAGTTCGATCTGCTCGACGTCACCGTTGTCAACCGCATGGTCACGCAGATGAGGAACGCGCGAAACGGCGACGGCTCCGACAACGACCAGGTGTACGTCGGCGACGACGAGCCGGGCGCGTGGCGGCCCACCAGCTTCCCGGACATGCCCGATCCCTCGTGCGAGCGTGACAGCCAGGCGGTCACACCGTTCTGGGGCGGGGTGAAGCCCTTCGCCCTCACCTCCGGCTCGCAGTTCCGCCCGGCGACCCCGGGCCTGTACGGGACGTACGAGAAGCTGCTGGCCAGCGACGCCTACAAGGCCCAGGTCGAGGCGGCGCGGTCGGCCGGCGCCGACAAACCGACCGCGCGTACGCCCGTCGTCAACCGGACCCCGGAGCAGGAGGCGGCGGCCTGGTTCTGGGCCAACGACGAGGACGGCACCTACAAGCCGCCGGGCCAGCTGCTTCAGGCGACCCGAGAGATCTCCGAGGACCGTGGCCTGACCACGTACGAGAACGCTCGGCTGTTCGCGCTCGTTTCACTCGCCATGGCGGACGCCGGGATCGCGGTACGGGACGTGAAGTTCCGGACACCGATCGACCTGTGGCGGCCGGTGTCCGCGATCCGGGAAGGCGGGCTCGACCCGGAGTGGAAGCCGCTGCTGAAAACCCGGGCGGGTGTGAACGTCAACCCGTGCTTCCCGGCCTGGGCCTCGGGGCACGCGACGTTCGGCGCGGCCTGGGCAGGGGTGATGAAGCGTTACTTCGGCAGCGACGACATCGCCTTCGACATGACCACCGACGAGCCTCAGTCACCGGTGAAGACCCGCCACTTCACCAGCTTCAGCGCGGCGGCCACCGAGGACGCCTACAGCAGGGTCTGGCTCGGAGTCCACTTCCCGTGGGACGCGGAGGACGGTCTCACCCTGGGTGACAAGGTCGCAGCCCACGTCTTCGACAACGAGCTGGGCGAGCTCTAGGCCCAGGCCAGCTGGTACAGCGGGCCCGCACCGCCCGCGCCCTCCTCGGCGAGCGCCTGCACGACTTCCTCCCACCCCACCGGGTACGCTCTGCCTGCCCGGTGGGGTGGGAAGCCCCGGCTCATCGAGCAGGAGTTTCCTCTGGCGCAACGTACTCAGCCCGCCGCGTCCCTCAACTCCGTCAGGAACGGGATCAGCATCGCGTTGACCTCGTCCGGCCGTTCCTGCTGCGTCCAGTGGCCGCAGCCCTCCAGCACCACCGGCGCGCGCCGCAGGCTGGGCATCAACTCCTGGAGCTTCGCGATGAGTTGGGGCGTACCTGGAAACGCCGGGACCAGGTCCCTGTCGCCGTACACGTACAGCGCGGGCGCACTGACCACCGCGCCGTGCCAGGCCGCCGTCAGTTCCCAGTTGCGGTCGATGTTGCGGTACCAGTTGAGGGCGCCGGTGAAGCTGCCCGCGAAACTGTCGGTGAGCTGGTCGAGGTCCGCCTCGGTGAGCCAGGCCGGGAGTTTCTCCGGGTCAGGCATCGTGTCCAGCCAGCCCTGGCCCGGCTCGACCAGCGGCTGCCTGCCGGTGCCCGAGTCGGGGCCGTCGCCGGAGGCTGCGTACAGGGCCTTGCGGAGGGTGGTGCGCGGGTCGCGGGCCAGTTCCGCGTCGGCGACGCCGGGGAGGTTGAAGTAGTTCCAGTAGAAACGGCCGCCGAACATCGCCTCCATCACGCCCAGCGGGCGGCGGTTCCCCCGGAACGGCGGCGGCACACTCAGACCCGCCACCCCGCGCACGACGTCCGGTCGCAGCAGCGCGGTGTGCCAGGCCACCGGCGCGCCCCAGTCGTGGCCGACGACGTACGCCGTCTCCTCGCCGAGCGCCCGGATCAGCGCGACCACGTCTCCGACCAGGTGCAGGATGCTGTACGAGGACACGTCCTCGGGGCGGTCGCTGCCGCCGTATCCGCGCTGGTCGGGGGCGACGACCCGGAAACCGGCGGCGGCCAGCGGGCCGAACTGGTGGCGCCAGGAGTGCCAGGACTCGGGAAATCCGTGCAGCAACACGACGAGCGGGCCCGCGCCCGCCTCAGCGATGTGCAGCTCGATGCCGTTCACATCCACCATGCGGTGCTCAACCCTGTGGTGCTCAACCCTGTGGTGATCGGCCACCGTGCGGTTCTCTACCATGACGCAAAGGGTATGCGTTGCTATCGCAACCGGAAATCCGGGGTCCTGGCCGAGAACAGTTCCGCCTGCCGGTCGCCCGGGAGGTTGCCGAGGCGGACCAGATGCGGGGCGAAGGCGAGGGCGTGCGAGCGGGCCGCCTCCTTCGCCGCCCACACCGCCCGAACCGTGCCCTGCACGCCCTCCGGCGGGTACGACGCGATGACGCGGGCGCACTCCACGGCCGCCGCCAACGCCCCACCGGCCGCCGCCACTTCACTGACCAGGCCGATCTCGTACGCCCGCGCCGCCGAGATCCGCTCCGCCGTCCCCATCAGCGCCATCCGTGCGATCTCCCCGTACGGCATCCGCTGCGCCATGCCCATCGTCTCGTACGCGCTGACCATGCCGTAGGTGGTGTGCGGGTCGAAGAAGGTCGCCGTGGGGTCGGCGACGAGGAACTCCGACTCCGCGAGCAGGTAGAACGCGCCGCCGCACGCCATACCGTTCACGGCGGCGATCACCGGCTTCCAGAGGTCGTTGGCCTTCGGGCCGATCCGTTCCAGCGGATCGTCCACCATGTACGGCGAGTCGGGCTGGGGGACGACGGCGGTGCGGTCGAGGCCGGTGCAGAAGGCGCGCTGGCCGGCCCCGGTCAGGACAACCGTCCGTACGGTGTCGTCGAAGCGCAACTCCCGCCAGGTCGCGGCCAGTTCGGCGGCGGTGGCGAGGTCGATGGCGTTGAGTCTCCGAGGCCGGTCGAGGGTGACGACGGCGACCCCGGTGTCCTTGTCGGTCGACAGGTTCAGACTCACGGGCGCTCCAGGATCCACTGCGGCAGCCCGGTGGAGGAGAAGACGACCTGCACTCGCGCGCCGATGCGAATCCGTTCGGGGGAGAGGGAGTTGAGGGGCGCGTCAGGGCCCGTGACCAGGTTGCCGACCAGCCGGATGCGCGGTGCGTCCGCCAGTTCGACGACGATCACGTTGTACGGGGCCTGCTCGGCGTAGTCCGGGAGGAGCGGGGGGTGCGGGACGACGTAGGACCAGACGCGTCCGCGTCCGCTGCACGCGCGCCACTCGCTCGCGAAGGACTGGCAGTGCGGGCAGCAGGGGCGGGGCGGGAAGCGGGGTTCGGCGCAGTCGGCGCAGGTCTGGACGCGGAGTTCACCCCGGGCCGCGTACTCCCAGAAGGGGGCGCCGTCGTCGTCCATGACGGGGTTCAGCATCTCGACTCCTCTACTTCTCAGCTTCTCAGCAACAGGGCCGAAGTCGGTACGCCTTCACCCGCGGTGACCAGGCAGGTGCCGGCCCCGGGGACCTGGGCGGTGCTGGTGCCACGCAGTTGGCGTACGCCCTCGGTGATGAGGTTGAAGCCGTGGACGTACGCCTCACTGAGCCCGCCCCCGCCGGTGTTCACCGGCAGCCGGCCGCCGATCTCCAGGGTGCCGCCCTCGGTGAAGGCGCCGCCCTCGCCGCGTCCGCAGAAGCCGTAGCCCTCAAGGGAGAGCGGGATGAGGGCCGTGAACGCGTCGTAGATCTGGGCGACCTGCACGTCGTCGGGGGTGAAGTCGGCGTGTTTCCAGAGGTGTCGGGCGGCTGTCCAGGCCGGGCCGGTCAGCGGGTCGTCGTTCCAGTAGTTGACCATGCCGTGGTGCTGGGCGGGCAGGCCCTGAGCGGCGGAGTGGATGTAGACGGGGGGCCGGCGGCAGTCGCGCGCACGCTCCGCCGACACGACGACACAGGCCAACGCCCCGTCGGTCTCAAGGCAGTTGTCGAAGAGGCACAGGGGTTCGCTGATCCAGCGGGAGGTCATGTACATCTCGCGGGTGAGCGGGCGGTCGTACATGATCGCGGCCGGGTTCTGGTTGGCCCGGTTGCGGCAGGCGAGGGCGACGTTGAAGAGGTGGTCGCGGGTCGTGCCGTACTCGTGCATGTGGCGGCGCGTGAGCATCGCGATCTCGTCGGAGGGCCGGAGGAGTCCGAAGGGGCGGGTCCACTGCGCCGGGGTGGGGAGCTGGACGCTGGTGTTCTTCCAGGGGCGAGGCCCGGAGCCGCGCTTCCTCGACCTCCAGGCGACGCCGACCGTGGCCTGCCCGGAGGCTATGGCGGCGGCGAGATGGGCGACGGTGGCGCAGGAACCGCCGCCGCCGTAGCCGACCTTGGAGAAGAAGGTGAGGTCACCGAGGCCGAGTGCCTTGGCGACCTCGACCTCGTCGGTCTCCTCCATGGTGTAGGAGGCGAGGGCGTCGACCTCGGCGGGAGCGATGCCCGCGTCGTCGAGCGCGGCGAAAATCGCCCGGCACGCCAACGTCCTTTCATTCTCCGGGAGTTGGCGGGCGAAGGAGGTCTGTCCGATCCCCGCGATGGCGGTGGCGTCCTTGATTCCGGCCATAACTGGTGCAACTGCCATGACTGCACACCTCCGCGCGAGTGCCCGGCTGCTGACAGGGCGTCAGGTTACAGCTAATCTGACGGACAGTCAGCTCTTGTGTATGGGTGTTGTGGGGAGGCCGGCTGTGCGAGGTGACGTGGAGTGGGGCAGCATTCCGGGCCTGGTCCGGGCGGCGGTGGAGCGGTACGGCGATGCCGAGGCGGTCGTGGACGGACGTACCCGGGTGTCGTACGCGGAGCTGGGCGCGAGGGTGGAGCGTGCGGCGGCGGCCTGCGTGGCGAGCGGGGTGGCGGCCGGTGACCGGGTGGCGATCTGGGCGCCCAACTCCCTCGACTGGATGGTGTCCGCGCTGGGCGCGGTGTCGGCCGGCGCGGTGCTCGTGCCGCTGAACACGCGTTTCAAGGGGGCGGAGGCGGCGTACGTACTGGCGCGCAGCCGGGCGCGGCTGCTGTTCGTGACGGGGACGTTCCTGGGCACGTCGTACGTGGCCTCCCTGCGCCGGGCGGCGGGGGGAGGCGACGGCGGCGGGCCCCTGCCGGGGCTCCCGGAGCTGACGGACGTGGTGGTGCTGGGGGAGGACGCGCCGGCTGAGTTCCGTACGTGGAAGGACTTCCTGGCGGGCGGGGACGGGGTGGACGCGCGGGCCGTCCGGGTGCGGGCGGAGGCGGTGCGGGGTTCCGATCCCTCGGACATCGTCTTCACGTCGGGCACGACGGGGCGGCCGAAGGGGGCCGTGATCACGCACGCGCAGTCCCTGCGGGCGTATGGCATCTGGAGCGAGCTGGCGGGGCTGCGGGAGGGGGACCGCTATCTCGTCGTGAACCCGTTCTTCCACACGTTCGGCTACAAGGCGGGGGTGCTGGCGTGCCTGATGCGGGGGGCGACGGTGATTCCGCAGCCGGTGTTCAACGTGGACACGGTGCTGGCGAACGTGGCGGCGGAGCGGGTGTCGGTCCTGCCCGGCCCGCCCACGCTGCTTCAGTCGCTTCTCGACCACCCGTCCCGGGACGCCTACGACCTGTCGACGCTGCGGCTCGTGGTGACGGGGGCGGCGGTGGTGCCGTTGCGGCTGGTGGAACGGTTGCGTACGGAGCTGGGGGTGGGGACGGTCCTGACGGCGTACGGGCTGTCCGAGGCGAGCGGGATCGTCACGATGTGCCGCCGGGGGGACGAGGTGCCGGTGATCGCGTCGACGTCCGGGCGGGCCGTTCCCGGGGTCGAGGTGCGGGTCGAGGCGCCCGTCGGGGAGCCCGGGGAGGTGCTCGTGCGGGGCTTCAACGTCATGCGGGGGTACTTCGAGGACGCGGAGAGCACGGCCGAAGTGGTCACGGGGGAAGGGTGGTTGAGGACGGGGGACGTGGGGGTGCTGGACGCGTCCGGCAACCTGCGGATCACCGACCGCCTCAAGGACATGTTCATCGTCGGCGGCTTCAACGCGTACCCGGCGGAGATCGAGCAGCTGATCGGACTGCATCCGGATGTGGCGGACGTGGCGGTGATCGGAGTACCGGACGGGCGGCTGGGAGAGGTCGGGAAGGCGTACGTGGTGCGGCGGCCGGGGGTGAGTCTTACGGGGGACGACCTGATCGCCTGGGCGCGGCGGGAGATGGCGAACTACAAGGTGCCGAGGGCGGTGGAGTTCGTGGGCGGGCTGCCTCGTAACGCCAGCGGGAAGGTGGTCAAGGGGGAGCTGCGGGCGGGGGGTTGAAGGGTCCGGCTGCGGTGGGGGTGTGTGGGCCGGGGGGTGAGGGGTCCGGCTGTGGTGGGGGGTGTGTGGGCGGGGAGGGGTGACCCACTCGGCAGGGCGTGGGGAGGAGGTCCAGCGCGGCAGAGCGCGGCCCCAGGACGGCTTCTGCGTCTGTGGGTTGAGAGGTCCAACACCCCCCCGACGCCGTGGGAGCCCCCGTGCGTTGCGCATCGCCTCGGCGTCCCCCGATCAGTGGCCGCGGCCGAACGAAGGGTCACTCTCACCCCTGGGCCCAGAATGTCGGTAGGGCCCCTCCTGTCGCGGCAGGAGGGGACCGAGTGGGCCGAGGTCGAGGTTCAGGTCTTCGGGGTTCAGGCCGTAGCGCTCGCGCAGTTCGGTCATGCGGTCGTCGAGGATCATGAGTGTCATGCCGATGCGTTCCTCCTGCTCCTCGGTCAGGTTGTTCCTTTCGACCCGGCGGATGGCCTGCCGTTCCATGAGCTGGCGCAGCAACTCCACGACGGTGAGCACCAGTCGGACGAGGTCGCGTTCCACGGTGTCCTTGTCCAGGTCGAGGCGCCGGGCCGGGGACTGCCCGGAGTCCGGTGCCGGCGTCGCCTCGGCGCCGAGGGGAGGCGGGCGTTCCGTGCCGGGAGGCGGGGGCGATGTGCGCGAGCCGGGGCGCCGGCCGGGTCCGGGCTCGCCGTGTGATGTCACGTCAGGATTCCTTCCGTGGCTTCCTCGACCGAGGTGAGCAGGGCGCGCAGGGAGATGCGGACCAGTTCCACGTCGGCGATGCAGAGGCTGAGGTCTCCCGTGATGACGACGCCGCCGGCCAGGAGCCGGTCGAGGAGATCGACCAGGGCGACCTCCGCGTGGGGCGGACCGCCGGCCGTCACGGCGTCGTCTGCGGGATCGCGGGGTCCGCCCTTCCAGCCTGTTCCGGCGGGGGCGAGGCGAAGGAGTACGGGGCCCAGGGTCCGGTGATCTCGAGTCGGACGCCGGCGGTCCCGGCGGCGAGCAGCTCCACGCGGTCCTGGAAACTCCGCGTGTGCTCTCGCGGAACGAGATAGGCCGCGTTGACGACGTTCTCCCCCGGTTCCGCGGACAGGGCGGCCGGCTGGGGACGATGGTGCCGTACGTCGGTGGCCAGGCACGCTTCCGCGAGCGTACGGTCCACTCGTGCGCCGAGGTCGGCGGCGGCCTGGTGGGCCAGATCGCGGCCGTCCCGGCTGGTGCGGCGCGCGCGCAGGTAGTCCCGCCCGGAGCGTGGCCGGTCCGCCGGGGGCGGGGTGGTGGCCGGCGGGTGGGCGTAGATCTTGACGCCCCACTCGTCGTGGCCCTCCAGCTGGTTCAGGGTGGTGCGGAAATGGCCGTCGTCGGCGTGCAGACGTCGCAGCAGGCTCTCGTCGTCGAGGTACACCGTGGCCAGCCGGAGGGGCAGCACTGCCGTGTGCAGGGCCAGTGCGGCGATCACCTGGTGATGGTCGCGGGCCAGGTGTTCCAGGTCGGTGATGTCGTCGAGCCGCTGTGCGATGGCCGCTTCGGTGAACGCGTCGGCGGGCACGTCGCTGACGACTGCGGCTGTGCCGGCGCCGCGCAGCATCCGTACCGGCCGCCCGTCGACGCCGCGCAGTTCTCGGGCCGCCCGCTCGGCCGCCTCGTTCCGCAGCAGTACTGCGTAGGCGTAGACCGCGTCGGTGAGGTCCGCCGGGGGCGCGGTGTCGTGCTCAGAGATCATCGGGTTCCTTCAACCGGGCGTTGAGCGACTGGAGTTCGGCGCGGAGGCGCGCGTTCTCGGCGGCGAGTTCCACCGTACGGGCGGGATCGGGTGACGGGGCGGGACGTACGGCGCGAGAGGACAGCGTCGGGTCGTGCTCCCACCAGTCGATGCCCATCTCGCGTGCGGTGTCGACAGAGACGACGAGCAACCGCAGTTTGATGGTGAGGAGTTCGATGTCGAGCAGGTTGATCTTGATGTCTCCGGCGATCACGACCCCTTTGTCGAGGACGCGTTCCAGAATGTCGGCCAGATTGCCCGAACCGCCCGGTTGGGGCGACAGGGCACCTGACCGCCGCGCGAGGGCGTCGGTCACTGAGGGCCTTCCTGTAGTGCCGGACCGCCGGAGCCGGCCGAATCCTCGCCACTGGCGGTCGTGATCTGTTCCAGACGATCCAGGAGTTCGTCCTCCCGTAGGCCGAACTCCTCCTCGGTGATACGACCTGCCAGCAGATCGGTCTCCAGTTCGGCGAGTTCACGGTGGATGGGGGCAGGGTCGGCGTATTGCCGCTCCGCTTCCTGCACCACCTGTTCCAGCACCCAGCCGACCCCGCGCAGCGGAGCCAGTGGCAGACCGAGCAGGCCACTCAGCAGACCCATACGGTGCTCTCCTTTCCGTCGGGTGGTGGTAGTGGTGGTGGCAGTGGTGGGGCGAGGTGCGGTCACGCGGTCAGACAAAGCTGTAGGGCGGAAGAGGTCCGGTCACCCGGAGTTCCAGCCCGTGACCGAGGCTCTCGGCGATCCGGCCCACGGACGCGGCGAACGCGTCGGCCTGCCCGCGCTCGATCAGCAGGCTCAGGTTCAGAAAGACCTCTCCGGTCGGATCACCCCCGGCGGTGCGGTACGCCAGCGGCTCCAGCCGGCGGGCGATGTCCTGGGCGTGCCGCGCCTGTAGCGCCTCGACCCCGGCGGCGACGACCGTGCCGAGTGCCAACTGGTCGTCGTGCGAGCCCGCGCCGTCCCGCGTGAGGGCGCTCAGGCGTCGGGCCTCGGCACTGTCCCGCAGGACATCGCGCAGGGCGGTGTCCTCGTCCTGCAGGGCCTTGACATTGAACTCGACGCGGTCCCCGACGTCTCGGAGCCGTTCGGTGAACAACGACTCCTGGTCCGCCAGCGCGCAGCGCACCGCGTCGTCGTCGGGGGCCAGTGTGCCGAAGCGCAGGGGCAACACGGCGCCCGCGGCACCGAGCATCAACAGCACCTTCTGATGAGCCATCAGATCCCGGCGCTTGGCGCGCAGTTGTGCCGGCGCCTCGCTGACGACGGCGGCCACCCGGGCAGCGCGCACCGCCCTCAGGGGCGCGGGCGAGGCCCCGATTCCGGTGGCACCGTCGACGGGCAGCGGATGGTCCGCGTCCGTGACCGCATACAGGTAGAGCGGCATCCTCAGGCCTCCCCGCCCTGCTGGCCCTTGCTGCCCCGGGTCCTGCCGCGTGCGGCGGTGGGAGCTTGCCCGTGGCCGGCTTCGGTCGTACCCGGGGCGTCGGCCACCGCCTGCGCGGAGTGCGCCGTCGGCTGCTCCGCGGCACCGGCCTCGTCGGCGCCGTGTACCGCGGCATCCGTCACCGGGACCGCGGTACCGGCCGCTGGGGTGACGGTGCTCACTCCGGTTGCTGGGGCTGGGGCGACAACGCTCACCCCGGTAGCAGCTGTTGGGGCGACGGCCCCCACCACTCCGCTGACGGTCGGTGCCATCCCGGCGGCCGGGGCGACGGCTCCTATCCCTCCGCTGACGGTCGGTGCCATGCTGCCCACCCCTCCGCTGACGGTCGGTGCCACGCTCTGGACCAGTCCCCCGGCCCCTGTCGGGGCGACGGCCCCCACCACGGTGCCGGCTGTCTGGCCCACCGTGCCGACCACTCTGCCGACGGTCGGTGCCACGCCGCCCACCAGTCCCTCGACGGTCGGTGCCACGCCGCCCACCAGTCCCTCGACGGTCGGGGTGACAGCGCCGACGACGCCACCGACCGTCTGTCCGACCGCCCCGAGTGCCTGCCCCACCGTCTGTCCCAGGTTCCCGACGACGGGGACCGCGGCACCGGTACCGGGCGGCCAGGCGGTGACGGGCTGCCCCTGCGTGACGACACCGCCGGGAGCGGGAATCGCCGCGACGCCCGGCGAGACCGCCGGCTGGCCTCCGGATGCCACGGCGGTGGGCAGGCCCGGCGCGAACACCGCCGGTGCCGGAGCCACCACGGGAGTACCGCGGTTCTCCAGGTCGAGGCGGTTGGTCGCCGCCGCGAAGCGCAGGTAGGTGTCGACGCTGGCGATGACGATGCGGATGTCGACGCGCAGGATCTCGATGCCGATCACCGAGACTCGGATGAAGACATCGATCACGAGTCCGCGGTCAAGGATCAGGTCGAGGATGTCGTAGAGACCTCCGTCGGTCTTCTGGGCGCGGGGGGCGGCGGTCTGGGCGAGCACAGTCATTGGTGAGGTTCCCTCTCAGAGGTGGGGCGAGGGCGTGCGGGGCGGGCGTAGGCGCTGGGCTGTCGGTCGGTCGGCGTACGGCGACCGGGCTGAGATCCTGAGATCCCGGACCGGCGCAACCGGGCCGGGGGACGAGGGCGTCGCAGACGCGGGCGCCGCGACAGCAGGCGGGGCAGTCGTGCACAGCGGGCCACGTCACGCGGAGGGATGCGATGGACCGGCATCGCGGTCGCTGCGCGGGCCTCCTCGCGCGCCCTCACTGCCGGTCGACCTGGCCTCGGGTGTAGCGGCGGCTGCGGGCGTAGCCGAGAAGAAGACCGTCGGCGTCCAGCCGCACCCGGTAGACGGCGAGGACGCTGGTGGAGTCGGGGATGCGCTCCAGCTCCACGACCTCGACGTCGACCTGCCAGCCCGTCCCGTCGCGGCTGATGGCCGAGACCGACTCCGGTGTACGGCCCAGAAGTTCGGCAAGTTGGGCGCGTGCGTTACGCATAGCGCCCACGGCATCCCCGACCACCGGAGTCCCGGCGGTGGGTGGCGCCGGCCCCGAGGGGGGCGTGTGGTGGGGTAAGTCGCTCGTGCTCATAGTGCGTCCGGTCCGTCCAACTGGAAAGTACGTCCGACAGGTCACGACGTGTCGGCAGGCTCTTCGCGCGTCCCCCAGCGCGACGTCCGGCATGCTCCGACTCACCAAGTGTCGTGCACATGCTTTCAACACATCCTGACCACGCGGTACCCGCAAGTCCGGCACATTAAGCACACGAGTTTTCGCGACCCCACTCGCCACACGCGACAACTGCACTCACGGGAGCCCGGCGAGGAAATGCCTCTGCTCTGGACGGGGCAACCCTTCACGTCGGTGAGGAAGCCTGTCCAGGCCCGGCCTGGAAGAGGAGTACGGGGCCGTTGTGGGGGGGGTGGGGGGCGGTTCTGGAGTCGCGTACGGGGATGACTCCGGGGGTGGAGGACACCTCGACGCACTCTCCGCCGGTGCCGGCACCGGTGCTGTGGCTGCTCTTGCGCCAGAGGGTCCGCTCCGAGGAAGGTGCCGACGAGTTCGACGCGGTCCCCGCCGCTGGAGTTGCTGTGGCTGCTCTCGCGCCACACCGCGGTGCTCAGGTCACGCTGGATGCTTGCGTGGGCGGAACACGTTGATGGAGCTGAGCGTGTGCTCAGCTCCATCTATGCGGTGCCGGTGCCGGTTCCGGTGCCGGTGTCGGTGCCCAGGTCAGGTGGCGTGGCTGTCGTCCGTGCCAGCCTCGACGCTCGTCACGTGGTTGTCGTTCGTGGTGACGGGATTGCCTGCGGCGTGATGGCCGGTGAACGCCGGAACCGAGGTTCCGGCTGGGGCCGCGACGGCTCCCCCTCCGTGCCGCCGCGGCCGGTCCCCCGCTGGGATGAAGGTGTCAGCGGTCCAGGTCCAGGACCGGCGGTGCGGGCGTGTGGTTGTCCATCGTGGTGATGGTCTCTTCGGACGCCAGCGGTTCCGCGGGTGTGTGGTTGTCGAGCGTGGTGATCGTCCCGTCCAACGGTGCCGACGGTGTGTGGTTGTCCATCGTGGTGAACTCTTCGGTGCTCTGCTCGGGCTGCGTCATTGTCCTGAACCCCCTGATTGCGTGGGAAACCTTTTAAGGCACCCCCACCCGGCAACTCCCCCGAGTACTGCCGGGCAGGGGCCCTGCGGACCCGCCTGCCCCCCGACGCGACGGATCACTGCGCTGAGCTTGTCAGCTCGGCATAAACAATCGATGAACGCCCCGGCGGACGCTCCGCCCGCGGTGCCGAAGGGGCGATCACGGTGCCCGAAGGGGCAGGAGCAGTGTCCGTACCTCGTCGGCCTCCGCCGCCCCGGACGCCCCGGACGCCTCGTAGAGGGAGAGCGCTTCGAGCCAGCAGGCGCGGGCGCGGTCCGCCTGGCCGAGCGCGGCCAGCGAACGGCCGAGGGTGGTCAGGATGTGGGCCCGTATCCGGTCTCCGCCGATGAACCCGATGGCGAGAGCCTGTTCCGCGTGCCGTGCGGCCAGGGCCGCCTGCCGGGCCGCCAGGTGTGCCTGTGCCACGCGGAAGTGAGTGGTGCCCTCCCACAGCCGCTGACGGTTCTGCCTGAAGCTCAGCAGCGCCTCGTCGAACTCCGCCAGCGCCTCGGCATGGCGTCCTGCCTGGGTGAGGGCCACACCGAGGGCGTACCGCGCGTTGGCCAGGCGCAGTGTGAGACCGGCGCGGTCGTAGATCTCCAGACCCTCACGGGCCAGGGTGATGGCACGGGAGGTGTGCCCCATGGCCAGGTGCAGACGGGAGAGGTTGCAGAGCGCGCTCGCCTCGCCCGGTTTGCTCCCGACCGAGCGGGAGCCCTCGATCGCCCTGAGCAGATACTGCTCGGCATCCGCGTGCCGCCCCTGGTTGAACGCGATGATCCCGCGGTCGTTGCTCGCCCAGTAGGCGGTCACGCCGTCGCCGACGGCGGTCGCGAGCAGCACCGCCTGCCTGGCCTCCTCGTCCGCCTCGGCATAACGCCCCGCCACGAGATGGACGTTGGTGAGGGTCGTCCGCGCGCGCCCCTCCGCGTATGTGTCGCCCACCGCCTTGGCGAAGTCGCGTGCGGCCAGGGCGGCGGACTCGTACACCTTCGAGTTGGCCCCCGACTCGCCCAGGTCCTTGGCTGCCCACAGCAGATCGACGCCCCTGCGCAGCCTGCTGTCGACGAAGGACTGCCGGGCGCATGCCAACAGGCAGTTCGCCTCGGAGTACAGCCAGTCCTGGGCCGCGTTGCGGTCCTCGAACGTCAGCCCGGGATACTCGGTCTGCTCCAGATGGTCCGCCAGCCGGTCCCCGGGCCGTTCGATCAGATAAACCTCGGTGACCGTGGCCAGGTAGAAGTCCAGCAGCCGTGACGTCGCCAAGTCCCGTTCGCCCGGCGGCTGTTCGTCGCGCTCGGCGCATGAACGCGCGTAGAGGCGTACCAGGTCGTGGTAGCGGTAGCGGCCCGGGGCCGCCGATTCCAGCAGCGATGTGTCGACGAGGGACTCCAGCACGTCCTCGGTCTCGTCCAGCGGGAGGTCCAGTACGGCCGCCGCCGCCGCCAGCGACATGTCCGGGCCGTCAGCCAGGCCCAGGAGGCGGAACGCGCGGGCCTGGGCCGGCTCAAGCGCCCCGTACCCCAGCTCGAACGTCGCCTTCACCGCCAGGTCGCCCGCCTGGAGTTCGTCCAGCCGGCGCCGCTCGTCCGCCAGCTTCGCCGCCAGGACCGACACCGTCCAGGTCCGGCGCGCCGACAGCCGGGAGGCCGCGATCCTGATCGCCAGCGGCAGGAAGCCGCAGGCCGCGACCACGTCGAGGGCCGCCTTGCGTTCCGAGGCGACCCGTTCGGCGCCCACGATCTTCGTGAACAGCTGGAGGGCCTCCTCGGGGGACATGACGTCCAGGTCCACCAGGTGGGCGCCGGCCAGGTCCACCATCCGTACCCGGGAGGTGACCAGGGCCGCGCAACCCGGTGTGCCGGGCAGCAGCGGACGTATCTGGGCGGCGTCGTGGGCGTTGTCGAGCAGGACGAGGACCTTGCGGCCGTCCAGTACCGAGCGGTACAGGGCCGCGCGCTCCTCCAGGGAGTCCGGGATCGCCGAGTCGGCCGTGCCCAGGGCGCGGAGGAACGCGCCCAGGACCGTTTCCGGCTCCGCGGCGCGGGCGCCGGCGCCCTGCAGATCGACGTACAACTGGCCGTCGGGGAACGACGATCGGGCCTGGTGGGCCACGTGCACGGCGAGGGTCGTCTTACCGACGCCTCCGATGCCCGCCAGTGCCGACACCGCCATCACACGGCCCTCGGCCGAGGACAGCACCTCGCTCAGCTCGGACACGAGGGCCGCGCGGCCCGTGAAGTCCGGTACCGATGCCGGGAGCTGGGCGGGGCGTACCGGCGCCGCGGCCGGTTCGGGGGCCAGGGGGGCCGAGGGTTCGGCGAGTTTCGGGTCGGCCCGGAGGATGCGCTGCTGCAGGTCCTTCAGGCCGGGGCGCGGGTCGACGCCCAGTTCGTCCGCCAGCAGGCGGCGCGTGTCCGCGTACACCGCCAACGCCTCGGCCTGCCGGCCGCTGCGGTACAGCGCCAGCATCAGCAGCTCGCGCAGACGCTCACGAAGGGGGTGGGCCGCCGTCAGGGCGGTCAACTCACTGATCGACTCTGCGTGGCAGCCTTGCTCCAGGTCCATGTCGAGGCGTGATTCGAGAAGTTGGAGCAGCCACTCCTCCAACCGAACGCGCTGCGCGTCCGCGTACGGCCCGGGAATGCCCGCCAGGGGCTGTCCGTCCCACAGGTCCATCGCCTGGTTGAGGACGTCCCGGGCATGGCACAGATCCCCGGCGTGCCTGGCCTTCTCCGCCTCCGCGGCCAGTTCCTGCGCGACCGCCAGATCCAGCGCGCCCTCCGCGAGCGAGCGGATCGCGTACCCGCCCGACTCGCTCACCAGCACCCAGGCGCCCAGCACCTTCCGCAGCCGGGACGCGTACGTCCGTACCGCCGCCAGTGCCTGCGAGGGCGGCTCCTCACCCCACAGCGCGTCGATCAGCTCGGCGGCCGTCGCCGTGCGGCCCTCGCGCAGCAACAGCGCGGCCAGCAGAGCCCGTTGCTGCGGGGAGCCGGTGGGCAGCGGTGCCTCGTCGCGCCAGGCCCGCACCGGTCCGAGCACGCTGAAGCGCAGTGCCGCAGGGGAATCAGCCGAGGAACTCGCCGGGGATTCCACCGGAGTTTCCCTGGGATCCCGCTGTGCCGGCACGCGCGGTACAGCCGGTATGTCACCCATCACCGCTCCCTGCCGAACATCAAGACCAGGACAGCAGTTTGCCTTGTTCATGGCGGATGCGTCAGCTGTCGAGACAGTGATCACAGCCCGGCGCACGAGGTACTCACGAAGTACTACAGAGTTCTCACACTGTCTCCGCATCCTGTTCAACAAAAAGGGACGTGCGGTCGCGGAGCTGACGGCTCGTCAGATCGGCGCTACCGTGCCCCTTATGGAGACGACTGTGGAGAGTACGGAGACGGCGAGCACCTTCCCGAAGATCATCTCGGTGGACGACCACACGGTGGAGCCCCCCAACGTGTGGCAGGACCGGCTTCCGAAGAAATACCTGGACATCGGCCCCCGCATAGTCCGCGCGCCGTTGAAGGAGATGTCCTTCCTCGGCGGCCGGTTCAAGCCCGTCATGGGCCAGCCAGGCGACGACGGCCCGATCGGTGACTGGTGGGTCTACGAGAACCTGCACCGACCCCTCACCCGCCTCGACACCGCCGTCGGCTACGACCGCGACGAGATCAAGCTCGAAGTCATCACCTACGAGCAGATGCGCCCCGGTTCCTACGACGTCCCGCAGCGACTGGCCGACATGGACATCAACCACGTCCAGTCCGCCGTCTGCTTCCCCACCTTCCCGCGCTTCTGCGGCCAGACCTTCACCGAGGCCAGGGACCACGAACTCGGACTGCTCGGTGTGCGCGCGTACAACGACTGGATGGTGGAGGAGTGGTGCGGCCCGGCGGCGCGGGGCCGGCTCATCCCGCTGACCCTCATCCCGCTCTGGGACGCCGAGTTGGCCGCCGCCGAGGTCCGGCGCAACGCCGCCCGGGGCGTCCGCGCGGTCGCCTTCTCCGAGATCCCCCCGCACCTCGGCCTGCCCTCCATCCACGGCGACGACTGGGACCCGTTCCTCGCCGCGTGCGCGGAGACGGGGACCGTCATCGCGATGCACATCGGGTCGTCGAGCCGGATGCCGTCCACCTCCGCCGACGCGCCGCCCGCCGTCGGCTCGACCATCACCTTCGCCAACTGCTGCTTCTCGATGGTCGACTGGCTGATGAGCGGCAAGTTCGAACGCTTCCCGCAGCTGAGGATCATGTACGCGGAGGGCCAGATCGGCTGGATCCCGTACATCCTGGAGCGTGCGGACGTGGTCTGGGAGGAGAACCGGGGCTGGGGCGGAGTCGCCGACAAGGTTCACCGGCCACCCTCCGAGCTGTTCGCCGAGCACGTCTACGGCTGCTTCTTCGACGACGCCTTCGGACTGCGCAACCTCGACTCGATCGGTGTCGGCAACGTCCTCTACGAGACCGACTACCCCCACTCCGACTCCACCTGGCCCGGCTCGCGCGAGGTCGGCGAGGCGCAGATGGGACATCTGGACCCGGAGGTCGTGGAACGGATCGTACGAGGGAACGCGATCGAGCTGCTGGGGCTCACGCCGGACGGGCTGTGGAATCCCGGGAACTGACGGCAGCTGACGGAGCGACGGCAACTGACGGAGCTGACGGGAGCTGGCAGGAACCGAGCAGTACAGGGCACGTAGCGGCGGATTCCCCCGTAGCCCCCCGTAGAACGGCTGGTCATCCGGTACCGTGAACTTCCTTGGGGGGCCAAGTGGTCGGATGGTGAAGACGCGCTGCCGGACGTGACTGTCCCCCCTGGTGACCGCACCGCGACCGCACAGGGAAAAAACGGGGGACGTCCGTTGCCGTACACCGCAGAGATCAGCCGGACCAACCCAGGGTGCTTCATCTTCCTTGTGGACCAGTCCGCCTCCATGAGCGACCCCATGGAGAGCGGTGAGACGACACAGCCGCGCGCCGAGGTGGTCTCCAACGCCATCAACCGGCTGCTGACGGAACTGTCGGTCAAGTGCGCCAAGGAAGAAGGCGTACGCGACTACTTCCACGTCGCCGTGATCGGCTACGGCCACAACCAGGTCGGCTCCGCCTACCAGGGCGCCCTCGCCGGCCGCGACCTCGTTCCGCTGAGCGAGGTCGCCAACAACCCGGCGCGCGTGGAGAGCCGTACCAAGAAGGTGCCGGACGGCGCCGGCGGGCTGGTCGAGACGTCCGTGCAGTTCCCGGTGTGGATGGACCCGGTCACCAACGGCGGTACGCCCATGACCCGGGCCCTCGGCTACGCGGACACCCTGGTCGCGAACTGGGTCGACACACACCCCAGCGGCTTCCCGCCCATCGTCCTCAACCTCACCGACGGGGAGTCCACCGACGGCGACCCGACCAGCGCGGCCATCGGCCTGGCCTCGCACGCCACCGCCGACGGCCCGGTCCTCCTCTTCAACCTGCATGTCTCCGGCAGCGGCGGCGCCCCCATCACGTTCCCGGACGGTGAGGAGGCGCTGCCGGACACGTACGCGAAGCTCCTCTTCCAGATGTCCAGCGTCCTGCCCAGCCACATGCGCTCGTACGCCGCCTCGCAGGGCCACCGCGTCAGCGAGACCACCCGGGGCTTCGTCTACAACGCCGACATCGTCTCCATCGTGGAGTTCCTCGACATCGGCACCCGTGCGACGGAGCTGCGCTGACCATGGGGGACATCCCGGCGCTGCCGCAGGCGCAGTGGTTGTGGACGCAGAAGTCCGGCAGCAGCACCGCGGAGTGCGAGGACGCCGCGTACTGCTGGCAGTCCGGCGAGACGGGCGCCGACAGCGCCGGACGGGCGGTCGCGTCGCTGTACGCCTCGGTGTCCGACGGCGCCTCGGAGAGCCTCCTCGCCCGCGACTGGGCCGCCCTCCTGGTCCGCGACGCCGTCGAGTCCATGCGGCTCGCCGGTAACTGGTGGGAGGAACTCGGCACGTTCGTACGGGACTTGATGGAGCGCTCCGCACTGCACTGGGACGCCTTTCTCACCCGCTACCAGGCCGAGCGCGCCGCCCAGGGCAGGCCCATCGCCTGGTACGAGCAACCCGGCCTGGAAAAAGGGGCGTTCGCCACGGTGCTGGGAGCCGAGATCCGGGCCACCGTCCTGGAGGACGGTACGACCCACTGGTACTGGTACGCCTTCGCGCTCGGTGACAGCTGTCTGTTCCACCTGCGCGACGGGCGGCTCCTCGACTCCTTTCCGGTGCGCACGGTCGAGGAGTTCGGGATCACGCCTCAGCTGCTGGGGAGCCGCAACCATGATGTGCGGCTGGTCGCGGAACGAATGCGGGTGACGTGGGGCGAGCTGCTGCCAGGTGACGAACTCCTGCTCACCACCGACGCGTTGGCGGCCTGGGTGCTGTCCCGGGAGGCGGCGGGCGAGTCCGGCGGGTCGGCGGCTTTCCCGGCCTTCGCCGCCTTCGACCAGCAGGACTTCGCCGACTGGGTGGACGACCAGCGGGCGCGCGCCCGGATGCGCAACGACGACGTGACGCTCGTCCGCGCGAGGGTGGGAGCGGAGGCGTAGATGGCGGTGCCCCCCGGCGGTGGCCCTGGAACCGGCCCTGGCGGTGGCCCTGGCGGTGGCCCTGGCGGTGGCCCTGGAACCGGCCCTGGCGGTGGCCCTG
>NZ_JAVFVX010000001.1:116179-147848 GCF_033441795.1 Streptomyces sp. ADMS
GTGGCCCTGGCGGTGGCCCTGGAACCGGCCCTGGCGGTGGCCCTGGCGGTGGCCCCGGAACCGGCCCCGGCGGTGGCCCTGGAACCGGTTCGGCCCGGAGGTTTCCGACGGGGGCGAACTACGCGGAGGCGTTGCAGCACCCCGAACTCTGCTTCAACGACCCGGACTTGAGACACGGTACGGTCCAGCAGAGCCCGGTACTGGGCCCGAAGGCGATCTCCGGGAACTTCGCCAGCGTCTTCTCCATAACGGCGCGGAACGGGCAACGGTACGCGCTGAAGTGCTTCACCCGGGACAGCGCGACGCTCGGCAAGCGCTACTCCGCCATCAGCTCGGCGCTCGGCGGACTCGGCGGCCCCGGTGCGGGCGGTCTGTCCCAGCCGTGGCCCGTGGGGTTCGACTTCCTGGAGCGGGGCGTTCTGGTCGGGCGTGAGTGGTACCCGGCGGTCAAGATGACCTGGGTCCAGGGCACCGGACTCATCGGCTGGATCGAACGCAACCTCCACGACCCGGCCGCCCTGCACACACTCGCCGACCGTTTCCTCGCCATGACCGGCGACCTGGAGAGGAACGGCATCGCCCACGGCGACCTCCAGCACGGCAACCTCCTCGTGGCCACCGACGGAACCTTCCGCCTCGTCGACTACGACGGCATGTACGTCCCCGCGCTGCGCGGCGAGCGGGCGACCGAGAACGGTCACCGCAACTACCAGTCGCCCTCCCGTACGGCCGCCGACTTCGGCCCCGCCATGGACCGCTTCTCCGCCTGGACCATCGAACTGGCCCTGCTCGCTGTCGCCACCGACCCCGGCCTGTGGACCCAACTGCACGACCGACACGGTGAGTTCCTGATTCTGTCCGAGGCGGACTTCAGGGAACCGGCGACCTCCCTGGCCTGGCCGGTCCTGCTGAGCCACCCGGACCATCGGGTACGGGACGTGGCCGGCCGGGTCAGGGGCTTCCTCGGCAGGCCGACGTCGGCCGTACCGCCCCTGACCGCCGACGCCGTACAGCTCCCGGCGCAACGGACGGCAGCGGCAGCTGGTGCGGGTGCCGGTGCCGGTGCCGGTGCGGGTGCGGGCGGTTCCGGGACCGGCCTGGGCGGCAGCCGGCCCACGGTCACGTCCTGGACGCCGGCCGCGTCCGCGACGGGGGCGCCCGCCTCCGGGGTGCCGGCCTGGATGGTGGGGCGGGTGGCCACCCCGGCCCCCGCTTCCGCCGCCACCCCGACTCCGGCGCAGCAGCCCGCCGCCGGAGTCGCCGGAGGTGCCGGGTTCCGCAAGCGCGGCGCCGGTGACCTGTTCGCGGCCGTCGGGGCGCTGCTCAGCACGTCCACCCCGGGTGCGCTGGTCCTCGCCGCCGCACAGCCCGCGGACGTCCTGCCCGCGGCACAGGGCGTGGCCCTGCTCGCCTCCGCCGCCCTGGTCGGGATCGGACGACGTGGGAGGCCCGAGCACCGGGCGGCCCGGAAGCGGGTGCGCGACCTGAAACGGCGCGCCCACGAACTGGCCGACCCGGCGAGCGTCCATCAGCGCCTGGAGAAGGAGATCCGCGCCCTCGACGACGCCCTCGCCAAGGACAACACAGCCTCCGACCAGCGTATCCAGGCCCTGCAGATCGAGCTGCGCGACGGCCAGGCCCGTATCACCATGGAGCTGAACCGGCGTACGGACCAGGCCCAGCAGCAGTTGGCGGGGCTGGCGGCGAAGGAGCGGCGGCGGATGAACAAGGCGCTGGAGCCCGCGATCCGGGCGCACATCCAGGACAAGCTGCGCCGGACGTCGATCCAGGAGGCGCGGTCGCTCAGCAACATGGGCAACAAGATGGTGCAGGCGCTCCAGGGCGCGGGCATCCGTACCGCGGCCGACTTCATCGGCGTGGACTTCTCGCACAACCCGTCCGTGGTGTTCCTGGTGCGTCCAGGCGGTCAGCGGATACGGGTGCCCGGCATCGGCGAGGCCCGCGCCACCGCCCTCAGCGACTGGCGCCAGGGCCTGGAACACCAGGCCAGGGCCTCCGCGCCCACTACGGTGTCGGCGGCGGCCAAGGCCCAGATCAAGGCCGACATCGCCGCTCTCCGGCGGTCCCACAAGGCGGAGATCAAGCAGGCGGAGGCCGAGGCCCTGCAGAAGAAGGGCGCGTTGCAGCAACGGATCACCGACGAACGCGGGCGTCTCACCGGCCAGCGCCAGCAGCGGGCGATGGACACGCAGCGCAGGAGGGCGGAACTCCTGCAACGACAGAAGCAGTTGGCGGGGGCGGGAGTGGAACGGGCGAGGGTGGTCGCGGAACTGGCGGTGGCCCGGAAGGAGACGCGGGGGGCGTTGGGGGCGGGAAGGTATGTGCGGTTCCTGTTGACCGGTGGGTGAGCCGGGCGGGTTCCCGCCGAACACCGGACGGGCTGGAACGCCCCGGCCTGGGCTGAACAGAAGCAGCAAACGGGGGGCGGGTGGGAAACACGACCCGGGCTGCGCCGACGGGCCCCTTGCCTGACGCCTCACCAGCGACAACCATGGCCTCCGCCAGGAGAGTTGACGCATCGTCAGAAACCAAAGGGAAAGGGGCGCGTCCATGGCCTACGGCATGCAACTCCCCATCCAGTCCCAGTCCACCCTCTACGCCGAACCCTGGGAGGCCACAGCCACCCCCGCCGACCTCCTCGACCTCGGCCGCACCGCCGACCGCACCGGCTTCGCCTACCTCGCCGCCTGCGACCACGTCGCCATCCCCCGCCGCCTCGCCCCCGCGATGAGCACCGTCTGGTACGACCCCGTCGCCACCCTCGCTCACCTCGCCGCCGTCACGGAACGCGTCCAACTCCTCAGCCACGTCGCCGTCGTGGGCCTACGTCACCCCCTCCTCACCGCCAAGCAGTACGCCACCCTCGACCACCTCTCCGGCGGCCGGCTGATCCTCGGGGTCGGGGCAGGCCACGTACAGGAGGAGTTCGAGGTGCTGGGGGTCGACTTCGCGCGCCGGGGTGCCGTACTCGACGAGACGATCGACGCGCTGCGTGCCGCGCTCGGTGCGGACGAGTTCCCGGAGCACCACGGCAAGTTGTACGACTTCGAGGGGCTCGGCCAGCGTCCACGGCCGGCGCAGGAGCGCGTGCCCCTCTGGGTCGGCGGGTCGTCCCCGGCGGCCGTACGCCGGGCCGCCCTCAAGGGCGACGGCTGGCTGCCGCAGGGCGACCCGCGTGACCGGCTCCCGGACCAGATCGCCCGGATCCGGCAGATGCGCGAACAGGGCGCTGTCCAGGGCCCGTTCACCATCGGTGCCATCACCGAGCCGCTGTATGTCGGTGAGCCCGGCTGGGATGTCGGGCGGCGGACGATCAGCGGTGCGCCGGAGGCCCTCGCCGAGTCGCTGCGGGCGTACGGCGCGATGGGTGTGGACCAGATCCAGGTGCGTTTCCGGAGCCGGAGTGTCACCGAACTTATCGACCAGATGGGGGCGTTCGGGGAGCAGGTGGGCCCCCTGCTGGGTGACCTGTCAGACAGCCAGACCGCTTCTCTTTGAATTTTTGAACATGTCCATGCTGGGCCGCGTACGTAAGGACGTACGGACGTCATGGTTCAGGCGGAAGGACATGCACGGTGCGCACTTCCCGGCTCGTCGACCACTCCTCACCCACGTCCTCCCCCAGGCTGTCCGTCGCCCTCGCCTGTGCCGGGGGCGAGTGGCCGCACGAGGGCTGGCCGGAGTCCGGTGACCCGTACGTGGGGCGGGCGTTGCACCTGGCCCCGCCCTACCGCGAGCTGCGCGAGGAGGGGGCCGTCGACGTGGTGGTCCTGCGCTGCGAGGAACCGACGACCGCGTTTCCGGAGCTGCTGGGCGCCATGGGGGCCGTGAGCGTTCCGGTGATCGTCATCAGTCCCCGGCGGGACACGCAGACCGTGGTGGAGGTGTTCCGGGGCGGGGCCGGATACCTGGTCGAGGGCGACTACTGCATCTGCATGCTGTCCTCGGCGGTCATGGCCGCCACGGTCGGGCACACCTACCTCTCGCCGGCCGGGTGCGCCGCCCTGCGGGAGGGGGCCCAGCGGGTGTCCGGGGAGTGGGCGGGGGGTGCCTCCGTCGCCGGGGCGGCGATGGAGCGGCTGCGGAGCCTGCTCTCGCCGCGCGAGCGGCAGATCATGGAGCTGCTGTCGACCGGCCTGGGCGCCCAGGAGATCGGGCTGCGGTTACGGCTGAGCGAGAAGACGGTCCGCAACAACCTCAGCAACATCTACGCCAAGCTGGACGCCCGGGGGAGTACGGACGCGGTGCTGAGGTGGCTGGGGGCGACCCCGGCTGTTCGAATATGAGAACAACCGGTGCCGCCCGTTCCAGCCGAAGCCCGTCTTGGATCTCGCTGCGGCGATCTCGCTGCGGCGATCATTGCTACGGCGCCGGAATCTCCGACAGCGGGATTTCCACGTCCGTGACGTTCTCGCCGCCCTCGCCGAATCCGGGTTCTGTCCTGATGCTGTTCTCCGAGTTCTGGAGTCCGTTGGCCTGAGGCGTTCCGCACTCCACGTTGCGCAGCCAGAGACGGCCGTCGGGGGTGCCGTTCTTCAGGATCTGCGGATAGAAGACGTGCACGCTCGTGCCGCCCTCACTCGGCGAGAAGAACACCTTCTGGCCGTTCTGGCTCTCCTTGTAGGTGGCCCTGAGGAATCCGCTCACGTCGGTTCGCTTCTCCGACCACATGAAGAATCCGATGTGGTTGGGTTTCACGGTGTCGGTCCGGGAGAAGTCGAATCCCGTTCCCGTGTCGTCACGCTTGAGGTCGATCTCCGTCGTGTTGAACTTGGCACCGATCTCGAAGAACGAGTTTCCCAGCTTGGAGTCGGCGGACGCGGTGAAACCGTCTTCCAGTGTGATGGACCTCGTCACCGATGCGGACACGCTGAAGCTCTTCGTGAGGGCACTTGTGGCACCGCAGTTGTCGGAAGGGGTGGAAACGCGTTTGTTGGGACCCAGATTGTCCCTCTTGAACTGGACGTCGACGAATTCACAGTTGTCCAGCGTGGCGGCGTTCTGCGCGCAGTCCCTGGTCACTTCGGAGGGGGGGCGGCACCCGCCTGGTTCATCAGCGGAACGGCCACCGCGAGAGCCACCACCGGGGCCATGGCGATGACGATGCGCTTCTTCTTGCTCCGGTGATGTCCCTTGCGGCTGGTGCGGGTCATGGTGCGTCTCCTTGCGGGGGAAGGGGGAGTTGAGGGTGTTTGGCCAGGTGGGTGGGGGATAGGTGGGGGGAATCAGGGGACGTGGGAAGGCGTCGTCAGCAGTCCGTCAGGACGGGCTTGGCCACCCCGTCCGCGATACCGGCGGCGCCGGCGGCACCCGGCAGGATGACGGGTCCTTCGACGAGTTCCGACGCGACGAAGTTCTTCTCCGGGGAGGGGTTCACGGCGAAACTTCCGGGATCGGCGTCGATCCGCACCCGCCATTCACCGGTCATGCGCTGCATTTTCGGCGTGAACTCCATGTGCAGGACCTTGCCGACCGGCACCTCCCTGGTCTCCGTGTCACCGGCGGTCACCGATTCGACGGTCATGTCGGTCGTCCCCCTGTGCTTGAGCCAGGCCCCGCTCAGAAACCCGAAGAGCCCGCCGCCGGCGCCCTGTTGGGTCGCGGTGTACTTGCCCTCGCCCTGGGCCACGGTGGCTTTCCAGGTGATCGACACCTTCGCCGGTTCGGTGGCGTTCGGCTCGCAGTTCGGGAAGTCGATCGAGGCCTTCTCCGTGGGGCCGTCGAACGACTGGAAGTTCGTCTCGACGTAGTCGCAGTTGTCGGCCTGGAAACCGTCCGCGAAGGCGCCTCCGAAATCGCTCACCGACCTCTGTTCTCCGTTGAGTACGGCGGACCTCTCGCACATCGTGATGATCTGTTCCGGCGTCTTCTCCTCGGCCGCGTTCGCCGACGGAAGGAGGGTGATGATCACGCCGCCGGTCGCGAGTGCGGATCCGACCGCCACGAGCCGGACCTTCCTGTTCTTCAGTCGCCTCTTGGCCATGCCGCTCCGTCCCTGGGATCTCTTGGTGACCGCTTTACTCGTTCGTGGAGAATTATTGGCGTCACCTGTGAGTCCGCGGCAGGGTCAAATATCCCTACTCCAGGGTCAGTTGAGGTGTGCTTTCGCACACATCGAACAGGGCGCCGACCATCTCTGACGCATCGTCAGATCCGGCGGTACGATGCTGGCCTCCACCGATGCGAAGGGGTTCCGCATGGGCAAGCTCGACGGACGGGTCGTACTCATCACCGGCGCGGCGCGCGGCCAGGGGGAGCAGGAGGCCCGGCTCTTCACGGCGGAGGGCGCGCGGGTGGTCGTGGCGGATGTGCTCGACGACCAGGGGGAGGCTCTCGCCAAGGAGTTGGGCGCGCTGTACGTCCATCTCGACGTACGCGAGGAGGAGGGCTGGCAGGCGGCTGTCGCCGCGGCCGGGAAGGCGTACGGCCGGATCGACGGGCTGGTCAACAACGCCGGCATCCTCCGCTTCAACACCCTCCTCGACACACCCCTCGACGAGTTCATGCAGGTCGTGCAGGTCAACCAGGTCGGCTGCTTCCTCGGCGTCAAGACGGTCGCCCCGCACATCGCCGACGCCGGCGGCGGGACGATCGTCAACACCGCCTCGTACACCGGGATAACCGGGATGGCGGCGGTCGGGGCGTACGCGGCGAGCAAGCACGCCGTTGTCGGGCTCACCCGGGTCGCCGCGCTGGAGCTCGCGCGCCGAAAGATCCGGGTCAACGCCGTGTGCCCGGGGGCGATCGACACCGCGATGTCCAACCCGGCCGTACTGGACCCGGACGCGGACGCCGAAAGTGCCTCGCGGGGCCTGGAGAGGATGTACCGCAAGCTCGTGCCGCTGGGGCGGATCGGGCGGCCGGACGAGGTGGCGCGGCTCGCGCTGTTCCTCACCTCGGAGGACTCCTCGTACATCACCGGGCAGCCGTTCGTGATCGACGGGGGCTGGCTCGCCGGCGTCGCCGTCGTCTGACCGGTGCGGTGCGGTGCGACCCGCGCTCCGGTACCTGACTGACCGTCAGCTATTGACGACCCCAGGGGGTGGTGGAACAGTCGACTCAATAAATCTGACGCTACGTCAGAAACGTCGGGAACGGTTACTGGGGACGGTGAACCTCCTTGGAATTCGGGCTCTTTGTACAGGGATACGTGGGCAAGCGGGCCGAGACCGATCCGCTCGCGGAGCACAAGGCGCTGATGGAGGAGACCGAGTACGTCATTCAGGCGGACAAGTCGAACTTCAAGTACGCCTGGGTGTCCGAGCACCACTTCCTGGAGGAGTACTCGCACATCTCGGCCAGTGACGTCTACCTCGGCTACCTCGCCCACGCCACCGAGCGCATCCACCTCGGCTCCGGCATCTTCAACCCGCTCGCCCCGGTCAACCACCCGGTGAAGGTGGCCGAGAAGGTCGCCATGCTCGACCATCTCACCGGCAACCGCTTCGAGTTCGGCAGCGGCCGCGGCGCCGGTTCCCACGAGATCCTCGGCTTCATGCCCGGCATCACCGACATGAACCACACGAAGGAGCTGTGGGAGGAGACGATCGCCGAGTTCCCCAAGATGTGGACGCAGGACGAGTACGTCGGCTTCCAGGGCAAACACTGGTCGCTGCCGCCGCGGAAGGTCCTTCCCAAGCCGTACGGGCCCTCGCACCCGGCGATGTGGTACGCGGCGGGCTCGCCGCCCTCGTACGGCATGGCCGCCCGCAAGGGGCTCGGGGTGCTCGGCTTCAGCGTGCAGAGGGTCTCCGACATGGAGTGGGTGCTGGAGCAGTACAAGACGGCGATCGTGGACGCCGAGCCGGTCGGTGACTACGTCAACGACAACGTGATGGTGACGTCGACGGCGATCTGCGCGCCGACCCACGCGGAGGCGGTGCGGATCGCGGCGGGCGGTGGGCTGCACTATCTGCAGTCGCTGCTCTTCCGGTACCACGACACGTTTCCGCGTCCCGAGGGGTTCCCGGTGTGGCCGGAGACGTTGCCCGAGTTCAACGAGGAGATCATCGAACTGCTCATCGCCGAGGAGCTGTTGATCTGCGGGGACCCGGACGAGGTACTGACGCAGTGCAAGCGGTGGGAGCAGGCGGGGGCGGATCAGCTGAGCTTCGGGGTGCCCATCGGGATCTCGAAGGAGGACACCCTCCAGACGATCAGGCTGGTTGGTGAGCACGTCATCCCGAAGATCGACACCGATCCTGTGCATCGGACTTCGCGGTTCCGGGGGGCGGCTTGAGGTTCATCGGCGGGTGCGGGGCCGTTGTGGTTGTTCGCGCAGTTCCCCGCGCCCCTGTCGGGGGCGCGTCTCTGCGGGCGTCAGAAAAGGAGTGCCGCCTTGCTTGACCATCTGATCAAGGGTGCTTCCGTCGTCGACGGGACCGGTGCGCCCGCGTACGTCGCGGATGTGGGGATCCGGGACGGTCGCATCGCGGCCATCGGGCCCCGGATCACCGAGGACGCGCGGACGACCGAGGACGCGTCCGGGCTGGTCCTGGCGCCCGGGTTCGTCGATCCGCACACCCACTACGACGCCCAGCTCTTCTGGGACCCGTATGCCACCCCCTCCCTCAACCACGGCGTCACGACGGTCGCCGCCGGCAACTGCGGGTTCACCCTCGCCCCCCTGAACCCGGAGCGGCCGGACGACGCCGACTACACGCGCCGGATGATGTCCAAGGTCGAGGGGATGTCCCTGGTCGCGCTGGAGGAGGGGGCGCCCTGGAGCTGGAACAGCTTCGGTGAGTACCTGGACGCGCTGGAGGGGCGGATCGCCGTCAACGCCGGTTTCATGGTGGGTCATTGCGCGCTACGGCGGTACGTCATGGGGCCGGACGCGGTGGGCGGTCAGCCGACCGAGGCCCAACTCGCGGACATGTTGCGGCTGTTCCACGAAGCGATGGAGGCCGGCGCCTGGGGGTTCTCCACCACACAGTCGTCCTCGCACTCCGACGGGGACGGCAATCCGGTGGCGTCCCGGCACGCGCTGCCCGCCGAACTGATCGCCCTTTCCCAGGCGGTCGGAGAGCACGAGGGCACCCAGATCGAGGCGATCGTCGCGGGCTGCCTCGACCAGTTCAGCGATGCCGAGATCGATCTGTTCGTCGAGATGAGCGCTGTGGCCGGGCGCCCGCTGAACTGGAACGTGCTCACGATCGACGCGTCGGTGCCGGCCCGCGTACCCCGCCAGCTGGAGGCAAGTGAGCGTGCCCGCAAGGCGGGTGGCCGGGTCGTGGCCCTCACCATGCCCATCCTCACGCCGATGAACATGTCCCTCGGCACCTTCTGCGCGCTGAACCTGATCCCCGGGTGGGGACCGGTGCTCGGCCTGCCGATCGCCGAGCGGATCACCCGGCTCGGCGACCCGGCGGTACGGGCGGAGTTGGTCCGCCGGGGGCAGAGCGAGGAGGCGGGCGTCTTCCGGCGGCTGACGGACTTCGGCCGGTACGTCATCGGGGACACCTACAGCGCGGCGAACGAGGGCCTGACCGGCAGGGTGGTGCAGGACATCGCCGCCGAACGCGGCCAGGACCCCTTCAGCTGCCTCGTCGAGATCTGTGTGGCCGACGAACTGCGTACGGTCCTGTGGCCCATGCCCACTGACAACGACCCGGCGTCCTGGGAACTGCGCGCCGAGACCTGGCGGCACGAGGACGTGCTGCTCGGCGGCTCCGACGCCGGTGCGCACCTGGACCGGATGTGCGGGGCCCCGTACACGACCCGTTTCCTCGGCGACTGTCTGCGGGGGCGGAAGCTGGTGCCGCTGGAGCGGGCGGTGCAGATGCTGACCGACGACCCCGCCCGGCTGTTCGGGCTGCGGGAGAGGGGCCGCGTCCAGGAGGGCTTCCACGCGGACCTCATCCTCTTCGACCCGGAGCGGATCGACGCCGGCAAGGCCACTCTGGTGCACGACCTGCCGGGTGACAGTCCGCGTCTCGACTCGAAGGCGATCGGGGTGAGAGCCGTGTGGGTCAACGGAGTCGAGGCGATCAGGGACGACACGGTGACGGGCGCGGTGCCGGGCAAGGTGCTCCGCTCAGGCCGTGACACGGCGACGGTGAGTACCAAGTGACGGACGGGCAGCGGCTGTTCGTCGGCGGTTCGTGGGTGGAGCCGGCCGACGGACACTATGAGGTGATCGACCCGGCGACGGAGGAGACCGTGGGGTGGGCGCCGGAGGCCTCGCGGGATCAGGCGTACGCCGCCGGCGCGGCGGCCCGCGAGGCCTTCGGACCGTGGTCCCGGCTGCCCGCGGAGGAGCGTGCCGCTGTCCTGGCCCGCGCCGCGGACATCATCCAGAGCCGCCTGGTGCCGTACGCCGCGCTCGCCCAGGCGGAGACCGGCGCGACGACGGGGACGGCGCGCGGGATGCAGGTGGGTGTGGGCGCGGCCCGTTTCCGCCGGTACGCGAAGGTGGAGCCGGCCGAGTGGGCGATCCCGCCGCAGGTCAACGACGGGGGCCCGTTCGGGAAGGCCGCGGTGATGGGCGCGCTGGCGATACGCCAGCCGGTGGGCGTGGTCGCCTGCATCACCTCGTACAACAACCCCTGGGCCAACCCGGCCGGCAAGATCGCTCCCGCCCTGGCGATGGGCAACACGGTGGTCGTGAAGCCCGCTCCGCAGGACCCGCTGTCGGTGTACCGGATGGCGGAGGCGCTGGAGGCGGCGGGCGCGCCGGCGGGTGTCGTCAACGTGGTCAGCGGGACCCGCGCCGAGGTGGGGGAGGCGGTGGTCGACTCCCCGGACGTCGACATGGTCAGCTTCACCGGGTCGACCGCGGTCGGACAGCGGATCGCCGAGGTGTGCGGCCGTGGCATGAAACGCCAGTTGATGGAGCTGGGCGGGAAGGGCGCGGCACTCGTCTTCGACGACGCGGACATCCGCTCGGCGGTCGCGGGCATCGGGACGACGTTCTCGTTCTACAGCGGCCAGATCTGCACGGCGCCGACGCGCGTACTGGCCCAGCGGGGCGTGTACGGGCGGGTCGTGGAGCAACTCTCCGCGTACGCGGCTCACTTGAAGGTGGGTGACCCGCGCGCGGAGGGCACGGTGGTCGGGCCGGTGATCTCGGGGGAGCACCGGGACCGGATCGAGGCGTACGTCGAACTCGGCCGGAAGGAGGGCGCGGTGGTGGTCGCGGGAGGCGAACGACCTGCGTACGACCGGGGGTTCTACGTCGCCCCGACTCTCCTCGCGGACTGCACGAACGACATGCGGGTGGCCCGGGAGGAGATCTTCGGGCCGGTGGTGACCGTCATCCCCTTCGACGACGAGGAGGAGGGCGTCGCGCTGGCGAACGACAGCGAGTACGGGCTCATCGACTACGTCTGGTCGGGGGACGTGGCGCGTGCGTTCCGGGTCGCGCGGCGGCTGCGGGCGGGCGGCGTGGGCGTGAACACCGTGGGGCGGAACATGGAGGCGCCGTTCGGGGGGTTCAAACGGAGCGGGGTGGGGCGGGACGTGGGGTCGTACGCGCTGCACGCGTACGGGGAGGTGCAGGCGGTGGTCTGGGCGGGCTAAGAACTGAGCGGAGCGTCTGGTGGAGGCAACCAGAGGTCGAGGACGGCGCACAGCCCGATCTCGACGGCTTCCACCAACTGCTCGTCCACCTGCCCCAGTTCCTCACACTCGCCGTCATGCCGACCGGGGCCGCCCGCCGAAACGACCGACGGCTACCAGCCGATGTAGAAGCGAACGGCCGTACCGTCGGTGTCCGTATGGATCCGGACCAGGTCCGCCACGGCGTGCACCAGGAGCAGGCCGCGACCCCCTCGCTGGTCCCGGGTGGCCGGGCGGCGGCCGGCGAGCGGGTCGTCCAGTCGCCCCTGGTCGCGGACCTCGCACACCAGCTGCGAGTCCTCGGCCCAGATCCGCAGGCTGCCCGAGCCGCCGCCGTGCACCACGCTGTTGGTGGTCAGCTCGGCCACCGCCAGGGCGAGATCGTCCAGGCGTACGCCGGACAGACCCAGCTGCGCGGCCCGCGTGACGGCGAAGTGCCTGACGACGGGCAGTTCGTCGATGCCGAATCGCTGGGGCTCGGCCGCCGCGGGAGCCCCGGCGAACGGCCGGTTGTACCGGGCGACGACCTGCTCGGGCGCGTAGGACGGACTGGGTCGCCGACCGCCGCCGGAGACGATCACCGGGTGGGTGGCGTACGCGTCGGTGAGCACCTCCTCGTCGAGGCGGTCGGCGTCGTACGGGCACAGGATGGTCACGTCCCGGCCCTGGAAGGCCGGGTTGATCAGCGCCTCGTGCTGCACACACGCCGGGTACTCGATGCTGCTGCGGCCGGGCCAGATCGGCTCCCCGATGATCCGCACATGTGTCTGAGGGTGGGCGTCGGCGAAGGCGCGCAGCACCCTTGGGATGATCCGGCCCGGGTTGCGGCCCGCCTCGGTCATGTCGAGGAAGCGCACGGACGCCGCATCGACGTCGAGGGTCTCCCTGAGCAGGTCCAGGTTCGGGCCGGGCACGGCGACCGCCACCGGATGTCCGGCCGTCAGACCCTCGCGGATGAAGGACACCGTGCCGTCCAGATACTCCTCCTCGCCCCGGTAGAACAGGGCAGGATGCACAAACGGCTGGGTGGTCGACTCAGCGGTCTGTGTGGCAGTCATCGCGCCACCACCTCGATCACGGACAGATCCGGCCAGAACATTTCCAGCAGGCATCGCAGGGCGGACGGCGGCCGTTCGACCACGATGCGCCGCCCGGCCGGAAGACGCTGAGCGGCCACCGCCAGGGCCGAGGCGCCGGCGACGTCGACGAAGGTCACTGCGGACATCTCCAGATGGCACACCAGCTCGTTGCGCCGGGTCAGCTGCTCCAGTGTCTGCTCCCAAGCCGGGCATGTGGCTGACGTGATCTCGCCGACCGCCCGCCACCCGGCCCGGTCCGGCAGCGGGCGCAGCCGCAACACGTTCCCTGAGGGGACCGGCAGTGACGCCCGGGCATTCCCCTGTCGCGAACTGTCCACGCCCCCACCCCGGTACGCCAGTCGAACCTCCCTTGTCCCGCTGCCGCGCCCACGGGCGGAGGAAGACGCTGATGCGCACCTCCAGTGTGACGCTGTCAGCCCGTCTGCCCCGCGGGGCCGCATGTATGCCCAGGGGGTGCCCTGGCCTCGGCACTCACGGTGCACAACCGACCTGTTCAACACCTCCACGCCTGATCCGGAATATGCCGGGCCGGACGGGGAAGACGCGAGACCGCGACGGCCGCTGGCCGCTGCGGGGGAGTCGCGCGGACCCCGAGGGTGCGTCTGGACCGGAAAACCGAGGTGAGTACATGTCTGCAGCCACCGCTCGTCCGTCGTGGGCGTCGGCCGCCAACGGGCCACTGACCATCCGCACCGAGATGCGGAGCACCACTGCGGTCCTGGCGCCCATCGGGGCGATCGTCCATGGCTGCACAACGGTGCTCGACCCTGTCCTGGGCAAGCTGCCCGGTGACACGGACGGACTGGTCCTGGACATGGCGGAAGTCACCTTCATCGACACCGCCGGACTGCAGTTCCTGGAACGCCTGGAGGACTACTGCGGCCTCGCCCCCATCAACCTGTGGACCGTCAACTGGAACGGTCAGCCCCGCCGCATCCTGGAGATCACCGGCCTGGCGGCTGCCACCGTCGAATCCGGCCCGACGGGCTCTCCCTCCGGCTGGCTGCCCCCGGACGCCTGCCGGTTGGTCTCCGTACTCCGCTCCGACCAGGGACTTTCCGCGGTGGCGATGGAACGCGCGGAACAGGTGGAGAGACTCCAGGAGGAGGTTCACCAGTTACAGCAGGCCATCGAATCCCGCCCGGTCATCGACCAGGCCCGCGGAATCCTCATGGCCGTGGACGGGTGCACCGCCGAACAGGCCTGGGAGGCCCTGCGCGACGCCTCCCAGCACGCGAACACCAAACTGCGCCACGTCGCCGAAGCCATAGTCGCCGTGAGCACCGGCGGCCCCCCTCCCCCGGAGCCCCTGCGCACAGCGCTGCGGGAAGCGGTACGCAGGCAGCACCGGCGCGCGCCGTGAGGCCGTGACGGCGGACGTTCACCGCTTGAGCATGCGGACGAAGGCGGCGAAGGCGTCGCGGCCGACCGAGAGGACGGATGAGGGGGCGGGGGTTGCGGAATCGGCTAGGAGGATCGTTTCCGCGTTGACGGATATGTGAACGCAGGCGTCGCCTTCCTGGCAGTGGGACGACTTCCTCCAGGTGTGCTGGGACACGAGGGCTCCTCTACAGGTCCTGGGCGATGGCAAGGATGAGGTCTCGGGACTTCTCCGGGGTGAGGGCTGTGGCCTCGACGGTGTCCAGGAGGAGTCGGTACTTCTCCAGGTGGGCCTCGGCGTCCAGGAGGACGGGGCCGTGGAACTGGTCCAGTTGGGCGGTGTCCAGTTGGGGGACGTGCCCGTGCAGGTAGTTGATGGACTGACCCGATCCAGGGAAGGCGCCTACGTCGAAGGGGAGTACGCGGACGGTGATGTGGGCCTGCTCGCTCATGTCGATCAGATGCCGGAGCTGGGTGCGGGCCACGTCCCGGCCGCCCACGCGCATACGGAGGGCCGCTTCGTGGACGACGGTCCGGTACGGGGTCGGGTTGGCCCCGTACAGCACGCCCTGCCGTTTCACCCGGTGGGAGACGCGGTGCTCCACCTCGGGCGGGGTGGGTGCCGGGATCACGTGGCGGAAGATCTCGCGTGCATGGTCGGCGGTCTGAAGCAGGCCTGGCATGTGCGAGGTGTAGGCGGTGCGTACGGCGGTGGCGTGGTGCTCCAGTTCGGCGAGGTCGAGGAGCCCGGACGGCAGCACCTCGCGGTACGACTCCCACCAGCCGAACGTCTTGTCGGTCGCCACGGCGACCAGGCACTCGACGAACACCTGGTCGGGGCATGAGTAGATGCCGGCCAGCGCCCTGACGCGTTCGGGGCTCACCCCGAACCGGGCCGACTCCACGTTGCTGAGCTGTCCCTGGCTGGTGCCGAGCGCCCGTGCGGCCTCGGTTGCCGTCATGCCCGCGCGCTCGCGCATCTTGCGCAGCTCCACGGCGAGCCGGAGGCGGCGGGCCGTCAGGCGGGGTCTTGCGGACACGTGAACTCCTCCTGGACGCATGTTCCGTCGACGGGTCACTCACACGAGGGAATCGCGACCGGAAG
Organism: Streptomyces sp. ADMS; assembly: GCF_033441795.1. Classification (NCBI taxonomy): domain Bacteria; kingdom Bacillati; phylum Actinomycetota; class Actinomycetes; order Kitasatosporales; family Streptomycetaceae; genus Streptomyces; species Streptomyces sp. ADMS. Next base: position 131,345 of record NZ_JAVFVX010000001.1, read on the forward strand.
TATCTCAATCGTAGGCAAATGACATTTGCCAACCCCTATCTTCGTTCTCAGGCGCCCTCGCCCAGAAGTACCCCGCTCGACGGAGCGGCCACGGTCACTGGGCAACGCGAAGCAACGTACCGACACCACCCAACTCCCCTCCGTGATCGGAGACTTCCGATGGCCACCGTATCGCCGTCCTGGGCCTACGCCCTCCAGCTTCCGCACGATCCCCGCGCACCGGGGATCGCCCGTGCCACCCTGCGCACCGTTCTGGCCGCCCATGACCTCGCCCACCTCACCCCCACGGCCGAACTCCTCGCCTCCGAGTTGCTCACCAACGCCCACCTCCACACCAGGGGCCCCTACATGCTCCGTCTCCTTTCCACCGACCCCGACCGGCTCCGCGTCGCGGTCTGGGACACCGACCCCCGGGTCCCGCCGGGCTTCTCGGCGCCGGAGAAGGGCGCCCCCGTCGCCGTACCCCCGGACGACGCCGAAGGCGGGCGTGGGCTGCATCTCGTACGGGCGTGTGCCGACTCGTGGGGTGTGGCTGTGCTGCGGGAGTTGGGGGCGTCGAAGGGCGGGAAGATGCTGTGGGCCGAGTGCGGGCGGACGGAGGCGCCGCGGCGACTGTCCTGACGCCCCCTGCTCGGGGCTGGGGGTGTCGGTGGAGCCGGGCGGGCCGGGTGTTCAGGTGCGGGTGACGGTGCCGCAGTCCGGGCTGTCCTCGGTGGTGAGGTCGCGGCTTCGGTCGTAGGGGTCGGCGGAGGATCCGGCAGGTCCGGTCGGCGGAGGCGCGGTGGACAGGTCGGAGTCGAACTGCGGGTGCAGGTAACCGTCGTGCACGTCGCAGTCGTCGTTGGCTCGGTCCACGTTGTAGAGGGTGATCCACAGTTTGCCCTCGGTGGCCTGGGCGCGGGCGGGGTCGTAGGACTCGAACTCCATGATGCGGCGGACGATGGTGCGGGCCACCTCCGTCGATCCGTCGGCGGCCTTCACCAGGGGGTAGACGAAGGTGTAGTCGGCCCGTATCTTCACCGAGCCGTGCGCCCCTTGCGTGAAGGTCATCCGGCCGCGGGTCTTGACCACGTCACCGACCGGCCTCAACTCGTCCGGGTCGAACCGGCTGAACAGCCACTCCGGTTGACTCTTCTCGCCCGGCTTCTTCAGCCAGGTCTCGGCCTTCGCCGCGAACTCGTCGTAGGCGGTGTCGAGTTGGGCCAGCGCGGTCTCGGGGCGCCGGCCGCGCAGCGTGGCCGGGTCGAGGTTGGCGTCGACCAGGAAGTCCCGGGCCGCCTCCAGCGCCGTGGCGACCTGCTGCCGCGTCATGCGGCCGACCGGCTTGGCCTCGGGCAGGACGATGCCCTCCGCGCCGTCGGCGTACCGCACGGCGGGCGAGCCGCGGAACGGCTCCTTCAGCGTCGGGGCGTCGGGGAACGTTTCCTGGACCGGGGCTGCGGTGGGCGCGGCTGTCTCGGCCGGCAGCGGCTCGGTGTCCGCGGCCGCCGGACCGCCGACTCCCTCCGGGAGCCGTGACGTCACCAGCGACGGCTTCACCGCGACCACGGCCGCCCCTACCGCGAGCAGCACGCCCAGCGCCGCACGCACCTGACGCCCCCGCCGCTTCCGCCCGTTCATCTCCTGCCAGGCCGGCCCGGTACGCCACCCCTCCGGCTGCCACGGCTCGTCAGACGCGGCCTTCTTGCCCTTCCTCCTCAACAGCTTGCCCGACCGCCCTTGGGCGCGGGCGGCCTCCTCGTCCTGCCGCCGGAGCCGCTCGGTCACCATCCGCTGCCGCGCGGACGGCTCCTTCGGCGCACTGCCGCCATCGCCGGAGGACTCTGCCTCACGGGCAAGGCGCTCCAACTCCTCGTCGGATATGGACGACTGCTCACCCGAGGCGGGGGGTTCGGTACTCATCGTGCGTCGTGCTCTCTTCCTGAAAACGGTGAGTCAGTTAAGTTGCGAGTCATGCCGTATCACGAGCGCCGAGCCTGGCATTAACCCATCCCAGGCTTCAGAGGAACTCTCACAGTCAAGTTTTCCGCCATGGCCGTCGTCACATTCCGCGAGGTGGGCCGTACCGCGTCTCCGGTCGCTCGTCCGGGGTCATGGGCAGGTCCCGGAGTGCCACGGGGCCCGGGTAGAAGGCGGAGCCGCCCGGGCCCGTCACTTCCTCGCCGACGAGCCAGAGGTAGAGCCACTCCGCGAACGAGAACGAATATTCGAAGAACTCGCCTTCATTTTCAACGAAAAGAACCCCGCTTCCGTTTCCTCCCCGGGGCGCGTAAAAGATCGTATCCCCGCGGTCGGTACTGGCGAGTGGAATCAACCCGTCCGGACTTCCAAAGATCAACTCTGAAACACCGAGAGAAATACGCGGATCCCCTTCAACGTCCACCTCGTCCCAGTCGATCTGTGACCAGGAATCGGCCGTACTCCGAATCGACTCGTACAGGTTCCACCGTTCGGTGGCCGGCTGGCTCAGGTACAGATGACCGTTGATTTGGACAGGGGCATAAGCGTCGATGATCTCCTTGTAGTCCGCCGGGAGACTCAGCCCCAACTCGCCCTCCAGTCTGCGCCACGCCTCGCCATCCCGATACCGCCACAACGGCTCGCCGAGCATGTCCAGCACGCGCCCAAGATAGTTCTCCGTCATCCCCGTCACCTCCTTGGGCAATTCGCGCTGCCTCGGGTGGTACCGCCCGAGGGCAACTGGGTGATCACGCAGTGCTTCATCGTGCCACCTTCCAAGGTTCCGTAGTTGTATTCAATTTCCGTGGGGATTCCACTGCCGCTGTTTCCGTAGTGCGGAATCACGGATATAGTCAGGCGTTTACCTGATTTGATGGCCTTTCTGATATCCGACTCGACGCCATAGCTGATGTATGAATGGTTGGTCTTCTCGTATTCAGCAACAGGTTCCGCAGGTCGATTCCGGAACCACTTGCTGCGGCGGGGATCAGATGGCCATTGGCGGCTCTGTGGCGCTGGTCCTCGATCTCCCTCATCCCCGGAGGCTGTGTAGAGGCGTTGGTATTCGTTCCCGGTGCCTTGCGGCCCTTGTTGTAGTCGCTCTTGTCGAGCAGACCGTACACGCCTGTCGCACGGCATTCGTAACGGTCCTCGAAGGTGTCGAAGTACCGCTCACGAGGCAGATACACGGCGTGCCCCGTCGGGCTGACACCAGGGCCGGCGTCGCACTTCCCGTCATCGCGGGTACGGCCGTCGTTCTTTCCGCCCGGGTTGTCGACCGGTGCGGGCAGAGTCTCCAGGAAGCCGTCCGGGGTGTAGGTGTCGTTGCCCGTGATCATGTCGATCAGGTCCTGGGCGTTGAAGACGGCCTTTACCGCGGCGAGGATCTCTTCCGGGGTGGGCTTCCACGGGTCCCAGTCCTGCTTCGGGGAGCGGGTGATCTTTGTGCCGGGGCCCTTGGGGTTCTGGACGATCACCGGCTTGGGAGGTGCGACGACGCACCAGTACCGGCATCCGCCGCCTCCCCCGCCGCCGCCGCCTCCGCCACCGGTGGGCGTCGCCGTTCCCGTGCCGGGGCCGGCCGGAGAGTTCGGTCCGGTGGGGACCAGCGATGACTTGCCCCCGGGTTGGCCGGCACGGCCACGCCCCTGGTCGTCGCCGGTCGGCTCCTTGGGCTGGGTGGGCGCGTACGCCGGGGTGTTCCACCCGACCACATTGAGGAAGATCTCGGCCGCGAGACCCGCACTGCGGAATCCCCACCTGCTCAGTCGCCAGAGAGTGCTCCAGCTGCCGCCGATGCCGTATCTGCGGCCCGAGACAGTGGACTGACGCTGTGCCTCCCGCTCGTGGGTGCGCCAGTCGGTGTCGATGTGGCCGCTCGGGTCGATGCGGTTCAGGGAGCTGGCACTGCCGTAGGTGTACCGGTTGCCCTGGACCGACGGCATCGGGTCGAGCTGCCAGGTGTCGCGGGAGGCGAAGGCGCCGGTGCCGGGCTGGTACCAGCGGGCGGCCATGTTGACGTCGCCGCTGTCCGGGTCGGTCCAGCCGGACTGGTAGCCCACTGCGGGTGTGCTGCCGTTGGTGGCTGTCTTCGTGCCGAAGGGGTCGTAGGCGGTCGAGCCGGTCACGGCGGTGCTGTCCCAGGTCAGGCCGGCGACCAGGTCGGTGTGCCCATCGGTGACGGCCCGCTGGGCGGTGGTGCCGTCACTGGTGGCGAGCAGGGCGCCGCCGGGGGTGTGGGTGTAGGTGGTGGTTCCGTCGGAGACGAGGGTGTTGGAGCCGCCGTCGTAGGTGAAGGCGGTGCCGTTCGCGGTCGCGACGCGGTCGAGGGAGTCGTAGGTGTAGCTCGACGTCCCGTCACTCGCCTTGCGTTCGAAGGCGTCGAAGGTGAGCGTGCGTGTGGCGGCTCCCGTCCCGACCGAGGCGAGCGTGCCCCGTGCGCTGTAGGTGTAGGTCGAGGCACCGTCGTTCAGCAGGCGGTTGCGTTCGTCGTACGTGGCCGTGGCCGGTCCGGACTTGACCCGGTTGCCGGCCGCGTCCCACTCGTAGGTGGTGGTTGTCGTGCCTTCCGTCCACGACGTCAGACGGCCTGCCCGGTCGTAACCGTCTGAGTGGCGGTGTGGTCGAGGTCGCTTGCGGGGTGGCTCGGCTTCCTCGTCCGGGCTTAGGTCCCCAGATCCACCCGCACCGTCAGCAGATTCGTCCCCATGGCCCGCACCGCCGCACTGTTGCCCCGCGGCAGCGTCCGCAGCCGGGCGATCGGGTCGTCGTCCGGCAGGAGATGCGCCGTGCCCGGGTGCCACCGACCTCCGGTGCGCACCCGCACCCGCTGATCGGCCTTGATGTTCCGTACGTACTGCGACTTCTCGCCGAACTCCGAGACCAGCCAGAACGTGTCGCCGATGCGGCGGCCGCCGACCGGGGTGACGCGAGGGAGGCCCGAGGTGCGGCCCGTGGTCTCCAGGAGGGTCTGGAAGGGGAGGCGGCGCATGACCGGGTTGCCCATCCGGCGCTGGAAGGTGGTGGCGGCCCTGAATCTGAACTCTGTGAAGCGGGGCATCTTGGGCTTGTGCCTCCTGCGTTCGTTTCGCTGCTGTTGTGTGTTCTTGAATGGTGGCCCAGAGGGACAACAACTGGGCCCGACGGGTGGACGAAATGGGTGGGCGGTGGCGAGTATGCGCGTGGTGACCTGGAACCTGTGGTGGCGGTTCGGGCCCTGGGAAGCGCGGCAGAAGTCGATCCTCTCCGTGCTGCGGGATCTGCGGCCGGACGTGGTCGGGCTCCAGGAGGTCTGGGAGTGCGACGGGGAGAACATGGCCGCCTGGCTCGCCGACGCACTCGGGCTGCACTGGACCTGGGCTCCGTCCGAGGCCCCCGAGCGCTGGCAGCGGCGAATCGGGGGCGAGAAGGTCAACGTCGGCAACGCGGTGCTGAGCCGCTGGCCCGTCGTCGAGAGCGAGGCGATGCGGTTGCCGGCCCCGAACGACCTGGACGACGGACGTCTCGCCCTGTACGCCCGGCTCGCGGCCCCCGGCCACCACGTGCCCTTCTTCACCACCCACCTCACCTCCGCGAGCCACGCCTCGACGGTCCGCTGCCAACAGGTCACCGCCCTAGCGGAGTTCGTGGCGAAACGCCGGGACGGCACCGCTTTCCCGCCCGTCATCACCGGGGACTTCAACGCCTGGCCCGACTCCGACGAGATCCGTTTGATGGGTGGTTACAAGACGGCGCCGCCCGTTCCCGGCCAAGTCTTTCTGGATGCCTGGGAGTTGGCCGATCCGGCAGCTCCGGCCGCGACTTGGGACGCTGCCAATCCCTACGTCGCCGCCAGCTTCGGCCCCAGCGTGCGGATCGACTACGTCTTTGTCGGGCCGTCGGGGCGGGGCGGCCTCGGGCATGTGCGCAAGGTGGAACGGGCGGGGCACGGGGCTGTGGAGGGTATCTGGCCGTCCGATCACGCGGCGGTGGTGGCGGATCTGGCGTCCGCCTGAGCCGACTCCGGCCCACCGCCCTGTCGAGCCGCCGCCACACCCGGCACCCGGGCAACACCGGCCGCGCCTCCCCACCACCTCACCGAACCCCATCTCCGCCGCCCGCGTCCGCGCGCTCATGGCAACCGGTTCATACCGGAATCAACGGAGCTTCCCGCCGACACCGACGGACTGACATGTACGACTGAGCGGCCTGTGCACGGTCCTCCGAATGGTCGATCAATCTCGCCCAAGTCTCCGGGGGCAGCTGAACCTCGACAGGTAAAGCGGCATCATGTCTCCCCTTTCGTAACGGCCGGGCACGATAACCGGCACGGCGACAGTCGGTGGACGCCACAACCAACGGCCATGCCACCCGCGCTGGGTGGTGCCCACTTCCGGGCGACAGCGGTGACCATCGGCGCGGCCGTAGCACCGCACGCTTGACGACGCCCAGCAGCCGGGTGGAACCGCGTTCCCGAGCCCTCCTCGATTCCCCCAACAGCTCCACGGAATACTCGGATGATCTCCATGCTGGACGAGGATCGAGTATCCGATACTGAGGACCATGTGGAGCCTTTGGTTCACGGAGATGCAATCTTCATGGACCGGCTCTCCTACCTGGGGTTTCGTTCCCGCCTGCCCCGAAGATCACGTCCTGGTCGTCCGGCGGGGAGACATGTCGAAGCCCTCAACCCCCCACATTGGAGCGGTGATCGATGATCAAGAAAACCTCACGGATGAAGTCGTCGGCTCTTACGGTGGCCGGCGCCCTCCTGCTGGTCGGCCTGTCTGCCGGCACCTCGCAAGCCGCGCAGATCACCTACGAATTCAAGGACAGCACAGCGAGGTACGTGCATGGCCTGCTCATCAAGACGTCCGGTGGGTCCAACTTCTGCTTCACTGTCGGCGCCGGCCGCAGCGCGAGTCTAGGGGGGCTTCCCAGCGGAACTCAGCTCTGGATAGCGGAGTACGTCGGGCAAACGTGCACCGGCAACACACTCAAGAGCGGCAATGTACCGCAGGCCAACGCCGAGCGTGTCGTAATCGATCTGGCGAAGTTCTAACCGGGCGCTGCGGGTCTTTGAGCACCTGCCGGTGTCTCTCGGGACGGAACTTCGCGGGGAGTTGGCGGCGCGGGCAGCTTCGTAGCGTCGACCGTGCGACCGCCGACTTCCAGTAGGCCCGCGAGGACCCTCGGTGCGCGGCTGAGCGAGCTGCGCACCGAGGCCAGACTGGGCGGACTGAACGGCAGGGAGTCCGCCGAGCGACTCGGCCGGCACCGCTGTGTGGGTGGCTCTCAACAGCCACGCGGTGGACGAAGTCCTGGATGATGCGGAGCTGTTGACGTCCGAGTTGGCGCCAACGCCGGGCCGTCCCGGGGCCGTGGAAGGGCGCTGGGCGGTACGACGGCGATGTGGGTGGGAGACCGCCTCGACGGGCTGTGGTGCGACGAGGACTTCACCGACTGGTACCCGCGCGACGGACGCCCGGCATCTCGCCCGCCCGATTGGTCACCGTGTGCGTGCTGCAGTTCCTGCTCGGTCTGTCGGACCGGCAGGCGGCCGAGGCGGTGCGCTGCCGCATCGATTTCAAGTACGCCCTGGCCATGGAGCAACGTAAGCGCGGCGGCGGCCCCCGGCACGAAGAGGGCGCGTCTGGCCAGGGCGTTTCCCGCGCCGCTTCCGTGGTCGTCTTCGCACATGCTGCCGCTCCCAGGGTGTCGGGGTGTGACGTGGGTGACGCAGTGGTGGCGCGTACCACTCTCGTGGTCAGTCGCGTATCAGGAGTGAACTCCCGTACAAGGGAGGGGAATCGCCATCCTTCGAGCGCGCGGCGCGTTCGGCGCGTTCAGCGCGCGCGGCTGGTTCAGCCACTGCTGCCGGGAAGGTGAAGTGATGTTCGGCAAATGCCGACCGGTCGGTATGGACAGACGAGGCACCGGCCGGTACAGATATGGGCATGCGCCTAGCTGTCACGATCTTCCTCACCGACGAGACGATCACCCCGACCCGGCTCGCCCGTGAGCTGGAGCAGCGGGGGTTCGCCGGGCTGTATCTGCCCGAGCACACGCACATCCCGGTCGAGCGGACCACCCCGTACCCGGCGGGCGGCGACCTGCCGCCCGAGTACGGCCGCACCCTCGACCCCTTCGTCGCGCTCGGCCAGGCCGCCGCCGTCACCGAGCGGCTCGCCCTCGGCACGGGCATCACGCTCGTCGCCCAGCACGACCCGATCGACCTCGCCAAGCAGATCGCGACCCTGGACCACCTCTCCGGCGGACGCCTCACCCTCGGTCTCGGCTACGGCTGGAACGTCGAGGAGGCCGCCGACCACGGTGTGGAATGGCGTACGCGGCGCGAGCTGACCCGGGACCGGATGGCGCTGATGCGCGCCCTGTGGGCGGACGAACCGACCGCGTACGAGGGCGAGTTCGGGAGCGTACGGGCGAGCAGTGCGTACCCCAAGCCGGTGCAGAAGCCGCGCGGGCCGGTCGTCGGACCGCGCACCCTGATCGGCGGTTCGGCGGGGCCGAAACTGTTCGCCCACATCAGCGAGTACGCCGACGGCTGGCTGCCGATCGGCGGGCGGGGCCTGTCCGAGTCGCTGCCCGTGCTGCGGTCGGTGTGGGCAGACGCGGGCCGCGATCCGGCCGCCCTCCAGGTCGTCCCGTACGCGGTTCAGCCCACCCCGGGCAAGCTCGCCCACTACGCCGACCTCGGCATCGAGGAGGCCGTGGTGCAGCTGCCGCCGGGTGGCGAGGCGGAGGTGCTGGGTCTGCTGGACGGGTACGCGCCGTATCTGTAGCCGGCTGAGCGGCTCAGCCACGCAGCCTCTGGGTGGCTGAGCCACTGACTCACCGGCGGCTGAGTCACTGGGCTGCTGGGTGGCTGAGCAGCTGGGCTGCCGAGGGGCGGGGTTGCTGTGGTGCCCGCGCCCACGCGCGCCGGGCGGCTTCGCAGCTGGGCTGCTGAGGTGCCGACCCACTGGGTTGTCCAGGTGTCCAGTGTCCAGGTACGTGCCCAGGTGCCGGGCCGCCGGGCTGCCGGGCTGCCGGGCCGCTGGGCCGCTGGGCCGCTGGGCTGCGACCGGGCCGGTCGCCAGTGCCGCTCTGTAACGTTCGGCTCCCCGAACGGACAGGGCCGTCCCTGCAAGACCTGATCAAACCGATCGTATGCTCGAAGAATGACGACTCCCGCGACCTCCGGAACCGGCCCCACCGAGCGCCCCGGCGCCACCGGCCCGACCGAGAACTCCATGCGTCGCGCCCTCAAACGGGCCCGGGACGGCGTCGCCCTCGACGTCGGCGAGGCGGCGGTGCTGCTCCAGGCCCGCGGCGAAGCCCTCGACGACCTCACCGCGTCCGCGGCCCGCGTACGGGACGTCGGCCTGGAGGCGGCGGGCCGCGCGGGCGTCATCACGTACTCGAAGAGCGTCTTCATCCCCCTGACCCGCCTCTGCCGGGACAAGTGCCACTACTGCACCTTCGTCACCGTGCCCGGCAAGCTCCGCCGGGCCGGCCACGGCATGTTCATGTCCCCCGACGAGGTCCTCGACATCGCCCGGCGCGGCGCCGCGCTCGGCTGCAAGGAAGCGCTGATCACCCTCGGCGACAAGCCCGAGGACCGCTGGCCGGAGGCGCGCGAGTGGCTCGACGCGCACGGCTACGACGACACGATCGCGTACGTCCGCGCCATCTCGATCCGCATCCTGGAGGAGACGGGCCTGCTGCCCCACCTCAACCCGGGCGTGATGTCCTGGACGGACTTCCAGCGCCTGAAGCCCGTCGCCCCCTCGATGGGCATGATGCTGGAGACGACGGCGACCCGCCTCTGGTCGGAGCCGGGCGGCCCGCACCACGGCTCGCCGGACAAGGAACCCGCCGTACGGCTAAGGGTGTTGGAGGACGCGGGCCGCTCGTCCGTCCCCTTCACCTCGGGCCTCCTGATCGGGATCGGCGAGACGTACGAGGAACGGGCGGAGTCGCTCTTCGCGCTCCGTCGCGTCTCCCGCGCCTACCACTCCATCCAGGAGTTGATCATCCAGAACTTCCGCGCCAAGCCGGACACCGCGATGCGCGGAATGCCGGACGCGGAACTGGACGAACTGGTCGCGACGGTGGCGGTGGCGAGGCACATCATGGGCCCGTCGGCCTGCCTGCAGGCCCCTCCCAACCTCGTCGACTCCGAGTACGAGCGGCTGATCGGCGCCGGCATCGACGACTGGGGAGGTGTCTCCCCGCTCACCATCGACCACGTCAACCCGGAACGCCCCTGGCCCCAGATCGACGAACTGGCCGCGAAATCAGCGGCAGTCGGCTTCGAACTGCGCGAACGCCTCTGTGTCTACCCGGAGTTCGTACGGCGCGGCGAGCCCTGGCTCGACCCGCGCCTGCTGCCCCACGTAAGGGCCCTGGCCGACCCGGAGACGGGCCTCGCGCGCGAGGACGCGGTCGTCGAGGGCCACCCGTGGCAGGAACCGGAGGAGGTGTTCCTCGCCTCCGGCCGCACAGACCTGCACACCACGATCGACACCGACGGCCGTACGTCCGACCGGCGCGACGACTTCGACGAGGTGTACGGCGACTGGGGCGCCCTGCGAGAGGCGGCGGCGCCAGGGATGGTCCCGGAGCGCATCGACACGGACGTACGGCAGGCGCTGCGCACGGCGGCCGACGACCCGACGCGGCTCACCGACTCCGAAGCCCTCGCCCTCTTCCACGCGGACGGTCCGGCGCTGGACGCGCTGTGCCAAGTGGCCGACGACGTACGGAAGTCGGCGGTCGGGGACGACGTCACCTACATCGTCACCCGGAACATCAACTTCACCAACGTCTGCTACACCGGCTGCCGTTTCTGCGCCTTCGCCCAGCGCCGCACGGACGCCGACGCCTACACCCTGTCCCTGGACCAGGTGGCCGACCGCGCCCAACAGGCCTGGGATGTCGGGGCGGTTGAAGTCTGCATGCAAGGTGGCATCCACCCCGACCTGCCCGGCACCGCCTACTTCGACATCGCGCGCGCGGTGAAGGAGAGGGTGCCCGGCATGCACGTACACGCCTTCTCGCCCATGGAGGTGGTGAACGGCGCGACCCGCACCGGGATGTCGATCCGCGAATGGCTGACGGCCGCGAAGGAAGCCGGCCTCGACACGATCCCCGGCACGGCGGCGGAGATCCTCGACGACGAGGTCCGCTGGGTCCTCACCAAGGGCAAGCTGCCCACGGCCACCTGGATCGAGGTGGTCACGACCGCCCACGAGCTCGGCATCCGCTCCTCGTCCACGATGATGTACGGCCACGTCGACCAGCCCCGCCACTGGCTCGGCCACTTCCGCACCCTGGCACGCATCCAGCAACAGACGGGCGGCTTCACGGAGTTCGTCACCCTCCCGTTCATCCACACCAACGCGCCGGTGTACCTGGCGGGCATCGCACGCCCCGGCCCGACGATGCGCGACAACCGGGCGGTCATCGCCATGGCCCGCCTTCTCCTGCACACCCATATCCCCAACATCCAGACCAGCTGGGTGAAGCTGGGGACGGAGGGCGCGGCGGAGATGCTGAGGTCGGGCGCGAACGACCTGGGCGGCACGCTGATGGAGGAGACGATCTCGCGGATGGCGGGGTCGTCGTACGGCTCCTACAAGTCGGTCAAGGACCTGATCGCGGTCGCGGAGGCGGCGGGACGTCCGGCGAAGCCCCGGACCACCCTTTACGGGGAGGTCACGGAGGAGCGGCAGCAGGCTGCGGCCTTGTCCGACGGGCATCTGCCGGAGTTGCTGCCTGTGCTGGAGTGAGAACCGGACGAGGAACAGCGGGCCCGGACGCACTGTGCGGTGATCCGGTACCTGGCACCTCTACCGGAGGGGCCGGAAGCCGAGAAGTCACGGTGCCCGTGTCTGCCCGCCGGTCCGCTGTTCCACCGGCGCGGGCCTTCGGCGGTGAGGACTACACGGGCTGTGGCGCGAAGGGCCGCAGCTCGTCCGCGCCGGCATGGACGATGCCGTAGCTGCTCGGGGGGACCTCGTTCCAGGCACCCGGCAGATCACCCAGCGGCTCGGACACGACGAGGCGGGTCACATCGGATACACGCTGCAGGAACGCCATGTCGGGGTGCAGTTCCCGCAGCGTGTCCACTCGGCTGCTGTAGAACAGCGACCGAGGGGGGCCCTGACTGGCGTAGCGGAACGCCCACAGACGGTCGCCGTCGGTCACCGCGAGCGTCATCTGGAGGGGGAACTCCACCCCGTTCTCGTGGCCCAGTCGTTCCACCAGGCCCGCCATACGTGCCACTGCGCCCGGCGGGTCCTGGTCCAGGCCGAAGGTGAGCGCCAGGAAGAACATCACCTCCGAGTCCGTCGATCCTTCCACGCTGGAGAACAGCGCCGGGTCGATGGCCAGGCACAGATCCCGCCGGAGCCGGTGAAAGTCGGTGATCGCACCGTTGTGCATCCACATCCAGCGGCCGTGGCGAAACGGGTGGCAGTTGGTCTGCTGGACCGCCGTACCGGTCGAGGCCCGGATATGGGCGAAGAACAGCGGCGAGCGGACATGGTCCGCGATCTCCCGCAGATTGCGGTTGTTCCACGCAGGTCCGGTGTCCCGGACGATCGCCGGAGTGTCGATGTCCTGTGTGTACCAGCCGATGCCGAACCCGTCACCGTTGGTCGTCTCGACCCCCAGCCGGGAGTGCAGACTCTGGTCGATCAGCGAGTGCTCGGGTCGGTACAGGACGTCATCGAGCAGCATCGGCGTTCCCGAATAGGCGAGCCACCGGCACATGGACAACAACCCCTTCCGTCATCAGTGAAGGATCTTTTCCCTGGCCCGCCGGAACTCCTCGTCGGAGGTGTCGCCGCCGGCCTTGGTCTCCGAGAGCTTCTCGAGTTCCTCCACCTCGCTTCCGCCGCCCGCGCCGGCAGCGGTTTCGCGGACGTAGCTGTCGAACACACTTTCCCGTGCCGTTGCCCGGGGGCAACGAGGTGGACGAGGACACCGGCGAAGGGAAGGACGATCGGACAGCCGGCCACTGCTTTCTCCTGTTCGGTCCTCGGGCTCGCCTGCCAGGGCCGGCCCCAAGGCCTCCCCGGCGTTGCGGGCGGCTCCGGCGGCGCCGATGCTGAGAGGCTCACCGCTTCTTCGTGTGTGCTGTCCGTACGTCTTCAGCGGACCCCTTCACCGCATCAGGGGGCATCGCCCGTGGCGGGTGATTCTGGGCCCGGCGCCAAGTCCGGCAATCGGGCAGGGCCAGCCGTCGGCGGCTTCACCGGTCCTTACGGTGATGATCCGCGCCACCCGCTGAACAGCGCGCCCGCGCCGGGGGGCAGAGGAACGCGACGACACTCGACGTCACCAACCTGAAAAATCCCCGCCTGTGCGGGGAGCAGGAGGCCCCGGCGTCGATATGGCTGGACGCCGCGGGACCATGCCCGCGGGTGCGGGGAGCAGGTCGAACCCGTCGTGTCCCTACCGCTTGGGGATGGTCCCGGAGGCGATGCTGCTATCCGATGGGCAACTGCCGGAACTGCTGCAGGCGCCGGAGTTGCCGGTGCCGGGCAGCTCCCCGGCACCGGCAGAGAGGCAGGCTCCCGAAGGCCCTCTCAGTGCACGCCAGTTGGGCCCGGCTCCAGCCTCAGTACCCCACCCGGAACGTGGCGTCCTGCCGCTCCGTAGCCGTGGAGATCGGGTCGATCCGCAGCACGTAGTTGTAGTGGCGGATGTACCGTGTCGGGTTGTTGTACGACCGGAACGACGCCCACGAACTGTCCGCCAGTCCCGCCGTGCGATAGAACGTCGCGTCCCCCGCGAACGTCGACGTGCCGTCGTTGACGTCGAGTTGGAGGGCGTAGTTGTAGTGCCGGAGGTAACGGGTCGGGTAGTTGACCGACTGGAAGGAGACCCCGGTACTGTCCGCCAGGCCCGGGACCAGCTTCCACTCCGAGTCGGTGTACAGGTCGAAGGGGTACTCGTCGACACGGGCCACCCAGTTGGCGTGGCGGACGTAACGCGCCGGGTAGTTGTACGACTTGAGGCGGTTCCACGTCGGGGCGCCCCACTTGGTCAGCAGGTTGTTGTACTCGGTTGTCGTGATCGTCTCGACGCCGCAGTGCTTGGAGTTGACAGGCTGGGTGTACGTCTTCTGGTCGAGCGCGGTCCAGGTGCCGGAGGCCAGGTCGGAGGTCTGCCAGGCGTAGAAGACGCCGTTCGGCGTGTACGTGTCGCCCCAGAGGTACCAGGTGTCCGACGTCAGCGACTTGAACACCGTCGGGGCTTCCGTACCGCCGTGCGCCACGCCCGCGCTGTACTCGGTGAAGCTGCCCGGGTCGAGGGACGTGGAGCGTGCGGACACCAGCGTCTGGTTCTTCTTGTAGAACAGGTAGTTGTAGCCGTTGACCCCGACCGCCATGTCCCCGTCGATCACGTCGTACCCGGGGTCGAAGAAGACCTGTGGCGCCGAGGCCGTGACGAAGTCGCTGGTGTAGTTCACCATGATCACGTTGTGGCCGCTGGAGTCGACCGACGAGTAGATCACCGCGTACTGGCCCCGGCCCGCGTCCCAGAACGCCTCGGGTGCCCAGCTGTGCGTGGTCATGTCGTGGAGTTTCAGGCGGCGGTAGCCGGTGAAGGTACGCAGGTCGGCCGAGTCCCAGACGTGGATGTACTGGCTGTTGTACGACCAGTCCGTGCCCTTGAGATCGGTGGCGATGACGACGAACGTGCCGTCCTGCTTGCGCATGAGGAACGGGTCGCGCAGGCCGAGGGCGCCCTCGGTGGGGGTGACCAGGGGGTTGTTCTGGTTCAGCGGCGTCCAGTTGAGCGAGTCGGTACTGACGGCCAGGTGGAGGCCGTAGTCGGTACCCAGTCCGAGGCTCGTCGACTCGGTGAAGTAGCACATCACGTACGCCGAGTCGGCCGCGTGGGCGGTACCGGCGCCGAGGGTCATCACGCCGGACATGGCGAGGGGAGTGGTGGCGGCCATGCCGAGGAAGAGACGGCGGGACGGCTGGGGTCTTGCGCTCATCGTGATCTCCAAGCGGGTGCGGTCTGGGAGTGGAGTGAGCGGCTGCGCACCGCCATGTCGGGGAGTGAGGGGGGACGTGAATACGCAGCCAGGCAAGCGGAGTTCGCCGAAATTTCGAACCAGGTTCGGAAAGTCGATCAGAAGGTAGAGCGCCCCACCGTGCTCGTCAATCACTCTGCCGAGGCTGTGGGGATTCTTTGCGGCCCGTGCCTGCGGATGAACTGACATCCGCACCGCTCGCTCGACGCCCGCCTGCGGCCCCCGACCGTCCAGGGACGCACTGCACATCGGAGTACGATGATCCGACCCCCGGCGGAGTACCCGGCGGCGGGTTCCGTAGCTGAGGAGATGCGTGACCGTGGCTGCCCGACGGCTTCCCTCATCGGTCTGGGTCACCGGTCTGACCTTGGGCGCGGTCGCCGCGGTCACCGTACTGGCCGTGCAGGCCGAACAGGGTCCGCAGCCCCGCGCCACCGCCGCCGCCAAGCCCAGTGCGTCCGCCTCGGCGCAGCCCTCCGCCGAGCCCAGCCAGGCTGCCGCGCCGGCCGTGCCGGACGCGTCGGGGACCGGTCGGCGGGTCGTCTACTCGCTCGGGCAGAAGCGGGTCTGGCTCGTGGACGCCGGCGAGCAGACCCGGCGTACGTTCGTGGTGTGGCCTGGCTCGGTGAGCCCGGAGCCGGGGACGTACTCGGTGGGGCAGCGGGACGAGGCCCGTACCGGCTCCGACGGCGTCGAGATCGAGCACGTCATGTTCTTCGCCACCAGCTCCGGGCTCTCGATCGCCTTCTCCAACGCCGTCGACGGCGCCTCACCGCAGCCCGCGTCCGGCGTCCGGACAGGCGGCATCCGCATGTCCAAGGCGGACGGCACCGTCCTGTGGGCCTTCGGGGACGCGGGGACCACGGTGACGGTCGTCAAGTAGGCGGCGCCGCTCCCTACGACTCGTCGTCGGCGGTCCGGGACGTACCCGCCGGCAGGTGGATCACCAGCAGCACCAGCCCGCTCAGCGTGAACACCCGCGTCGCCGCGTCCAGCCCGTTCCAGTCGTCCGACTGCCACATCGCGAACCACTCACCGCCGATCGCGATGAAACCGGCGCCGAACAGCAGCATCAGCATCAGCAGGCCGTACGTCGAGACGCGCCGCGCCCGTTCGAGGTCGCGGCGCACCCACAGCCAGGTACCGGCGATGAGGACGAGCGCCGCGATCGTCTCCCAGGCGATGATCGCCACGTACGCCGTGTCCTGGAGGCCCTTGGACGTGACGGCCCTCCACATCAGGTCGTCGTCCTTGAACGTGGTGTCCATCGCGAGGACATGGCGCACGAACTGCTGGTTCGAGTCGAAGTCGGTGATGTTGCCGAGCGCCACGAGGGCTATGTAGAGGGCGACCGTCGCCGTCAGCAGGGTCGAGGCGAGGGCGAGCGCCGGATGGGTGGGGGTGGTGCGGGTGGTGTGGGGGGTACCTGTTGAGGTCATGGGGCAACTCTATGTATCGGCCCTGCGCATCGGCCCTGCGCATCGGCCCTGCGCATCGGCCCTGCGCATC
>NZ_JAVFVX010000001.1:147948-188748 GCF_033441795.1 Streptomyces sp. ADMS
CCCTGCGCATCGGCCCTGCGCATCGGCCCTGCGCATCGGCCCTGCGCATCGGCCCCCGTCCCCCGTCCCCGTCCTCCGCACCCGTCCCCTGTCCCCTGTCCCCGCACATCGGCCCCCGTCCCCGTCCTCCGCACCCGTCCCCCGTCCCCGTCCCCTGTCCCCGTCCTCCGCACCCGTCCCCCACCTCCGTTCCCCCGTTTCCTGTCCGGGAAGTTGGGCCAGACTGGTGGCGTACACGCGTGGGCGTACCCGCCCCGACACGAGGAGACCCACCGATGCCCCAGGCGTCGCGCCCGTCGATGCGGCAGCTGATCCAGCAGCGCAGACGCGCCGGATTCGTCGGCCGGGGTGCCGAACGGGCCGCGTTCCGGGCCAACTTCGACCTGCCGCCGGACGACGAACGCCACCACTTCCGCTTCCATGTGCACGGCAACGCGGGGGTCGGAAAGACCTTTCTGGTACGGGAGTTGGAGCAGCAGGCCAAGGAACGCGGCGCGCTCACCGCGTACGTCGACGAGGGCGTCGGCAGCGTTCCGGAGGCTCTGGCGGTGATGTGCCGTCAGTTCGCTTCCCAGGGGAGACGGTTCAAGGAGCTGGAGCGGCTGCTCGCGGCCCATCGTGAGCGGCGGCACGAGGCCGAGTCCGCCGTCGCGAGTCTCGAACCGCAGCCCGAGAGTCCCTCGGCCGGCAGTCTCACGGCCACCCGGCTCGGGCTCGTCGGCGCCGGACTCATCCCCGTCGTCGGCCCGTTCGCCGGAGCCCTCGACGCCGAACGCATCGCCCAGGGCGCCGACCGGGTACGGGCCGGGATCGCCGCCCGGCTGCGCAACCAGGACGACGTACAGCTCGTCCTCGCACCCGAGCGCGTCCTCACTCCGGTGCTGCTCGCCGAGCTGGACGACATCTGCGCCGCCGTGCCCTGGATCGTCCTGTTCCTCGACACGTACGAGCGCACCGGCCCGTTCCTCGACGGCTGGCTGCACGACATCATGACCACCGACCGCTACGGCGACCTCTCCTTCCCCTCTAACCTCGTCCTCGTCACCGCGGGTCAGCGCCCCTTCGACACCGGACGATGGGGCGGCTTCGCCGACTTCGTCACCGAGGTGCCGCTCGGGCCGTTCACGGAGGCCGAGACGCGTGGACTGCTCGCCGACAAGGGCGTGACGGACGAGCCGGTCGTCGAGGAGGTACTGCGGCTCACCGGCGGTCTGCCGGTGCTGGTGTCCACCCTGGCCGAGGCCCGCCCCGCCGACCCTGACGACGTCGGCGACCCGAGCGCGACCGCCGTGGGCCGGTTCCTGAAGTGGGAGACCGACCCGGTACGCCAGGCCGCCGCCCTCGCCTGCGCCTTGCCCCGGCGGCTGGACGCGGACATCTTCCGGGCCGCCCTCCCCGCCCTCGGACAGACCGGCGGGGATACCGAACTCGACCTGCTCTTCGCGTGGTTGAGGTCGCTGCCGTTCGTGAGCGACCGGGGGGACCGCGTCCAGTACCACGACGTCGTACGGGCACCCATGCTCCGTCTCCAGCGCCGCCGTTCCCCGCGCCGCTGGGCCGGGCAGCACACCGGCCTCGCCGGCACCTTCGCCGGCTGGCGTGCCGAGGTCGAAGTGCCGCTTGCAGCAGACGAGTTGTGGGCGGCGGAGGAGTGGCGGGAGCTGCGGCTCGCGGAGTCGTACCACCTGTTGTGCGCGTCCCCTCGTACCGCGCTGCCCGTCGTCCTGCGGGACGTCGTCGATGCCTGCGACCACGGGGAGGTGGTCGCCGGGCGGTGGGCGCGGATGCTGGTGGAGGCGGGGGACGACAACGAGGCACCGGCGGTGCGGAACTGGGGGCGCGATCTCCTCGACGTGCTCGCGGAGGGCGGGGAGGGAAGCGACGGCGGAGTGCTCGGCGCGCTCGCGCTGCTGCTGGCCCGGGGCGGGCTCGACGCGCGTGGGCAGGCCGTCGCGCGCATGCTGCGCGGGCGTGAACTGCGGCTGGGCAGGGAGTACGAGAAGGCCCTCGGCGAGTACGAGCAGGCCGTCGCCCTCGATCCAGGGCTGGAGCGCGCCTACTACGGCCGGGGCGTCACCCGCGCCGAACAGCGCGACTACGCCGCCGCCGTCGCCGACCTCGACCGGGCCGACGAACTGGCCCCCGACACGGCCCGCGTCCTCTTCGTACGCGGCGACTACCACCGCATCCTCGGCCGGCACGAGGAAGCGGTCCGTGATCTGGACCGGGCCGTCGCCCTCGGCCCCGACCTGGCCGGCGCCTGGGCCTCCCGTGGGGTCACCCGGCACGGCACCGGCGACACCGAGCAGGCCCTCGCCGACCTCGACCGGGCCCTCGAACTGGACCCCGAGCACGTGTGGGCGCTGGTCCGGCGGGCGCGGGTGCACCGCTCGCGCGGGGAGGAGGCCGGTCAACTCGCCGACCTGGACCGGGCGGTGGCCCTCGGTCCCGAGCTGGCCTGGGTCGCGTGCGAGCGCGGTGACGCGCTCCGGGCCGCCGGCCGTGACGCCGAGGCGCTCGCCGACTACGACCGCGCTCTCGCACTCGACCCCGCGTACGCGTCGGCGTACGCCAGCCGGGGCGTCTCCCGCAGCCGACTCGGCCGCCACGACGAGGCGTTGGCCGATCTCGGCAGAGCGCTGGAGCTGTATCCGGCGTACGCCTGGGCGCTTGTGCAGCGGTCGGTCGTGCACCGGCGGGTCGACGGATACGAGGCGGCGTACCAAGATGCCGACCGGGCGGTCGAGTTGGAGCCGGAGAGTGCGTGGGCCCTGTGGAACCGGGGCGAGTCGCTGCGCTGTCTGGCCCGGTTCGAGGAGGCGCGCGCGGACCTGGACCGGGCGCTGGCACTGGCCCCGGACAGCGTGTGGGCGATCGGCTGCCGGGGCGCCGTACTGCACGAACTACGCCTGTACGGCGAGGCGTTGGCGGATCTGGACCAAGCCGTCGCGCTCGATCCGGACGGGGCCTGGCATCTGATGCGCCGGATCATGACCCTGCTCGCGGTGGGTCGCCCGGACGACGCCCGCACCGATCTCCACCGCTTCCTCGTGATCGGCGACGACCTGGCCTGGGCGCACCACACCCTCGCCCAGATCCACCTCCTGGACGGGCGCCGCGAGGACGCGGCGGCGGCGCTCGCGGAAGCCGCGCGGCACGGGCTGATGGAGCCGGCCGGTCTGGAGGAACTGGCCCGCACCCAGCGCAGGGCGGGGGAGTGGAGGGCGGCCCGGGAGACGGCGGACCGGATGCGCGCCCTGCACGAGGCGGGCGGGGCCTTCTGTCTCGCCCTCGCGGTCGGTGGGGAGCAGGGGGTGGAGGCAGCCCGCCCGGTCTGGCGCGAGGCGGCCAGGCTGGCCTCCGGCTGGGAGCTGACAGAGGGCGCCTCCGACTTCCTGCACGCGGTGATCGCGGCGGGCCTCGGCGACTGGGCGGACCTGGACGAACACCTCGCCGGACTGCTCACGGGGACGCGGGAATGGGTGGATGTGGCCTGGCTGGCCGACCTGCTGGGCGAGCTGGCGGGGGCGCCGGGCGTCCTGGAGGCGGACGGGCAGCGGATCGCCGTACGGCTGGCGCGGGTGCGGGAGGCGAGGGAGGGGATCAGGGAGCGGTATGCGGGGTGACGGTCACGTGGAGGGCATGTGGTGGAGGCGTGAGACCGTCAATTGGTGACCAGCCGGGATCACTCGTGCTCACTCATGCCGCATTCCGCATACCAATCCGGCCTCTGAACAGACCGTTCCCGGTCGATTACAGTGCTGAGCTGTCAATCGTACGAACGGTGCTGTGAGGGAGGTCCGAGGTGGGTGTGATGACATCCGGTGGCGTGACCGGGGCCGCGTCCGGCGCCATCTGGGGCCGCTCCGAACAGCAGGACTTCCGCAGCCGGGTCCGCGGCACCCTGCTCGGCGCCGCCCTCGGCGACGCCCTGGGCACCCCGCTCGACGGACTCACCCTCGACTCCATCCACGAGGCGTACGGCGCGGAGGGCCTCGCCGATCTGGCCTTCGCGTACGGCAGACGCGGCGCGATCACCGACCTCACCCAGCTCACCCTCTTCACCCTCGACGGCCTGATCCGCGCCCAGGTCCGCCGCGACACCGGCGCCTGGCATCCGCCGACCGACCTGCACCGCGCCTACCGCCGCTGGGCGGCCACCCAGAGCGACTGGGGTCCCGACGAACGCCGCAAGGAAGACGGCTGGCTGGCCCGCGAGGAGTGGTTGTACGCTCGCCGCGACCCGGCCCTCGCCTGCCTGCTCGGCCTCGGCGACGAGACGATGGGCACCCTCGACGCACCCAAGAACCCCGGCGAGACGGGGGCGGAGGCGGCGGCCCGCTCGGGCCCCTTCGGGCTTTTGGTCGGCTGGGAGCCGCAGCTCGTGATGCAACTGGCGGTGGAGTGCGCCGCGCAGACCCACGGCCACCCGGCGGCCTACCTGGCGGCGGGCGCGTACGCCGTGATCGTGCACGGTCTGGCGCGCGGTGAGAGCCTCGACGCGGCGGTGCAGCGGGCGCTGGCCCTGCTGGCGGCCAGACCGGGCCACCAGCAGGTGTCGGAGGCCCTCCAACGAGCCCTGGGCGCCGTACGCCAGGGCATCCCGTCCCCCGCGCGGGTCGCCGACCTGGCCGGCGCCGGCTCGGCGGAGGGCCTCCTGTCAGTGGCGGTCTACTGCGCGCTGGTCGGCGAGGACGTCCGGCACGGCCTGGCCCTGTCGGTCAACCACGGTGGCCCGTCCGCCGCGACGGGCGCCCTGGCCGGCGGCCTGCTGGGCGCCCTGCACGGCGAGACGGCCCTCCCGCCCGCCTGGCTGGCGGAACTGGAGGGCCGGCCGACGATGCTGGTCCTCGCGGACGACTTCGCGATGGAGATGACCCAGGGGCCGGCCCTGCACGGTCCGGCGGGGTCCTCTCCCGGGTGGCTCACGCGGTATCCGCGGGCGTGAGAGCCAGGATCAGAACTCGCACCAGATGTTGGAGCCGCCGTCGGGCAGCAGGGTGTCCTTGACCCACCCGTAGCTGCCGTCGGTGTCGTTCCTGAGGTACGTCCAGGTTCCGCCGTCGCCGGCGGTCCAGCAGTGGTAGTCCAGGACGTTCCGGTTGTCGGCATAGCCGGTCACCCCGCAGTCCGTGCTGGAGCCGCTGCGCTGGTTCGCGCTGACGCCCGACGTCTGCCGCGGCCACGACCTGTTGTCCTTGTCGCCGACGGTCCGGCCGCAGTAGGCCGCCGAGGAGGCGGGCCCGGCCGTCACGACCACGACCACCGGAACGGCGAGCGCGGTCACGACCGCGGCCACAAGCCCGCTTCTCGTCAGCCTGGATCTCGACTTCGTGATCATTTTTCCTCCTGGTGCGGCGTGCGATGACGTATGCGAACAGTCGCAGCGGGACCCCGGGCGCAACCAGGAACGCGGCACGCAACTGACCGGCAACTGACCGGTAATCGGCCAGGCAAGTGGCCGGATGCGCTCTCACCCGACGGGGGTGGAGAGGGGGAGGGTGGGGGCGACCGGCCAGCGGGGGCCAGGGGGATTGCCGATGCTGGGTGATGTGCTGCGTGAGCAACGGCGCCGACTGGGGCTCACCCAGGAGGAGCTGGCGGAGCGCGCGGGCGTGAGCGTGCGCACGATCTGCCATGTCGAGACGGGCCGTATCGAACGCCCGAGGCCGGCCACCGTACGACGGCTGGCCGACGCGCTGGCCCTGACGGGACCGCGCCTCGACGAGTTCCAGCAGGCGGCGACCGGCATCTCGCACACCCCGCCCGCCGCACAGCCGGCATACCCGGAGACGAAGTCGGTACCGGCCCAACTCCCGCCACCCCACCCAGGTTTCAGCGGACGGACCGAGCAACTGAGCGCACTGAACGCACTGTTGGACGGCGCAACAGACCGACCGACCACCGGCACCGTCGTCATCTCCGCCATCTCGGGCACCGCGGGCGTGGGCAAGACGGCCCTGGCGGTGCACTGGGCGTCGCGGGTGGCCGCCCGGTTCCCCGACGGGCAGCTGTACGTGAACCTGCGCGGCTTCCATCCGGCCGGGGCGGTGATGACGTCGGCGGAGGCGGTACGGGTGTTCCTGGACGCCTTCGAGGTACCGGCCGAGCGGGTCCCGGCCGGTACCGAGGCGCAGTTCGGCCTGTACCGGAGGCTGTGCGCGGGCAAGCGGGTGCTCGTCCTGCTGGACAACGCGCGCGACGCCGAACAGGTCAGACCGCTGCTGCCCGGCGCCCCCGGCTGCCTGGCCCTCGTCACCAGCCGCAACCAGCTCACCGGCCTGGTCGCCTCCGACGGCGCCCACCCGCTCCGCGTCGACCTGCTGACCATGACCGAGGCCAGGGAACTGCTGGCCCACCGGCTCGGCCCGGCCCGCCTCGCGGAGGACCCCGGAGCGGTGACGGAGATCATCAACCGCTGCGCCCGCCTCCCCCTCGCCCTGTCGATCGTGGCCGCCCGCGCGGCCACCGACCCGCACTTCCGGCTGGCCGAGTTCGCCGGCGAACTGCGCGGTACCGGTACCGGTACCGGCACGGGCGCCGGACTGGACCCCTTCAGCGACGACGACCCCGCGACGGACGTACGGGCGGTGTTCTCCTGGTCGTACCACCGCCTCGGCCCCGAAGCCGCCCGGCTGTTCCGCCTCCTGGGACTGCACCCGGGCCCGGACACCACCGCCCCGGCCGCAGCCGCCCTGACCGGGCTGAGACCCGGCCAGATACGCACGTACCTGGCCGAACTGACCCGCGCGCACCTGCTGAACCAGCACGCGCCAGGCCGCTTCACCTTCCACGACCTGCTCCGCGCCTACGCCACCGAACTGACCCACGAGCACGACCCGGAAGCCGATGGACGCGCCGCGCTCCACCGCCTCCTCGACCACTACCTCCATACGGCGGCCACGGCGTCCGAGACCCTCAGCTGGTACCGCGACCCGATCCCCCTGGCAGACCCCGGCCCGGACACCGCACCGGAGGAACTGAACGGTCCGGCACACGCGTTGACCTGGTTCACTGCCGAACTGCCCAACCTGGCGGCGGCGGTACGCACAGCGGCCAGGGCCGGCTTCGAGACCCACGCCTGGCAACTGGCCTGGACAATGGCTGCCTTCTTCGACCTCGCCGGCCACTGGCCGGAGTGGGTCGCCACGCACCAGCAGGCACTGGACGCGACCAGACGGACCGGCGACACCGTCGGCGAGGCACGCACCCGCCGCAATCTCGCCCGCGTCCGCTCCCGGCAGGGCCGCCACCAGGACGCCCTCGTCCATCTGCGGCGCGCACTGAGCCTCGGCCGCGAACTGGCCGACCCGGTGGGCCAGGCGCAGGCACTGCGCAACATGAGTGCGGTACTGGGCCGCCGCGGCCAGCACGCGGACGCACTGGACCTCGCCCAGCAGGCGCTGAGCCTGTTCCAGGCAGCCGGACACCGGATCGGCCAGGGCAGGGTCCTGAACCAGATCGGCTGGCACCTGTCGCTCCTGGGAGACCACCGGCACGCTGTCGACCACTGCAGGCAGTCCCTGCGCATCCTCCAGGAACTGGGCGACCGGGACGGCGAGGGCGCGACGTGGGACAGCCTGGGCCGCGCCCATCACCACCTGGGCGGCCACCAGGAAGCGATCGTGTGCTTCACCCACTCCCTGCGCCTGCGCCGCGAACGAGACGACCTCGGCGAGATCGCGGAAACCCTGGACCACCTGGCGGAGTCCCACCTGTCCCTCGGCGCCCGCGCGGAGGCGGTGGCGTGCTGGCGGGAGGCGCTGGAGCTGTTGGAGCGGCTGGGGCACATGAGCGCGGCGAGGGTCAGGGAGCGGTTGGGGTCGGCGCAGCCGACCGGGGTATGAGTGCGTCGACCCGGGTGAGGCCGTCCGCTCAACCTTCTGTCCTACCCGCCTGTCCGTACGGCTTCTCGACCCGACCCGACCCGACCCCAACCCACCCCGCCCGGCCTCCTTTCCCACACCCACCCGTCTGCCCCCGCGGCTTCCGCAGCCGAGGCGGCGCCCTTCAGGCGCGGGTCGGTACCCCTCCAGCGCCGGCCCGCCCCCGCAGCGCGGCCCGCACCCCCCCAGCCCCTCCAGCACCGGCCCGCACCCCCAGCCCGTCCGGCGTTTGAGGACGAGGCCCGTTCAGGGCCGTAGGGGGTCTGGGGGCGGAGCCCCCAGGGATGGGACGGGTAGGGGCGGCGGGGGCGAGAACCCTCAGTCCTTCACCCACCCTTACCAGGCACCGCATCCGCCGGCTCAGGCTCAGGCTCCGCCACCGGCACCCGCGCCGCCGCGCCGTCGCCCCCGTCCGTGTTCACGGTCTCGATGATCGCCAACCGCTCCGGCGTGTCCTCGGGCCGCACGAAGCCGATCAGGATGTACAGCACCAGCGAGACAGCCAGCGGAATCGACACCTGGTACTGGAGCGGCACCCCGCCCTCCACGTTCCAGTTGACCGGATAGTTCACCAGCCAGAACGCGAGCAGCCCCATCGACCAACTGCCCAGCGCAGCCGTCGGCCCCGACCGCCGGAACGGCCGCAGCAGCCCCAGCATCATCGGAATCGCCATCGGACCCATCAGACCGGCCACCCACTTGATGACTACGGTGATGATGTCCTTGAACGCGGGGGAGTTGACCTGCGTCGCCGCGGCCATCGACAGCCCGAGGAAGACAACCGTCGCCACCCGCGCAGCGACCAGCCCCGACGAGTCCGTCCACGTCCGCGCCCGCTTCCAGATCACCGGCGCACAGTCCCGGGTGAACACGGCGGCGATGGCGTTCGCGTCGGACGAGCACATGGCCATCGTGTGGGAGAAGAAACCGACGATGACGAGCCCCAACAGGCCGTGCGGCAGAAGCTGTTCGGTCATCAGGGCGTAGGAGTCCGACCCGTCCGGCTTCTGCGACTCCACCAGCAGTGGAGACATCCACATCGGGAAGAACAGCACCAGTGGCCAGACCAGCCACAGGATCGCCGACAGCCGCGCCGACCGTTCGGCCTCGCGCGGGTTGGCCGTGGCCATGTAGCGCTGCGCCTGGTTGAGCATGCCGCCGTTGTACTCGAACAGCTTGATGAAGAGGAACGCGAGCAGGAACACCGTGCCGTACGGACCCACCAGCGGCTTCTCGTGACCCTGCAGCGCAGGCTCGTCCCAGACCCCGAAGAACCCACCGAAGTCGTCGAGTTTGAGCACGACTGCCACGAACATCGCTATACCGGCGAGGAGTTGGATGACGAACTGCCCCAACTCCGTGAGTGCGTCGGCCCACAGTCCGCCGATCGTGCAGTAGACGGCCGTGATCGTGCCGGTGATCAGGATGCCCTGGTTGAGGGAGATACCGGTGAAGACGGACAACAGGGTTGCGATCGCGGCCCACTTGGCACCCACGTCCACGATCTTCAGCAGCATCCCGGACCAGGCCAGCGCCTGCTGGGTCTTCAGGTCGTACCGGTTCTTCAGGTACTCCAGCGGCGATGCCACATGGAGCCGCGACCGCAACCGGTTGATGCGCGGCGCGAACAGCTTGGAGCCGATCGCGATGCCGAGCGCGATGGGGAAGGACCAGGTGACGAAGGAAGTGACGCCGTACGTGTAGGCGATGCCCGCGTACCCGGTGAACATCACCGCGCTGTAGCCGGACATGTGGTGGGAGATGCCGGACAGCCACCAGGGCATCTTCCCGCCCGCGGTGAAGAAGTCGCTGACGTTGTCGACCCGTTTGTGGGACCAGACACCGATCGCGACCATCACACCGAAGTAAGCGATGAGCACGGCCCAGTCGAGACCGTTCATGTGCTCCCTCCCAGGGGCGGTCGAGCAAGTGGAGCGGGGGTGTCGAGCGCCCGCTCATAGTCGATTCGCCGGCATGGCAGCGACAACAGCCCGTAGAGTCAAGAGGGAGTAAAAAAGTTCGCCGCACTGACCTAGGTTCATGTCTGTGAACCCAGCGCGACCGTTGAAAGATTGGCGGAATATCAGCTACCGCATCAGCTCACCCGCGTTCACCAGCAACGACTGCCCGGTGATGGCCCGTGCCCGTTCCGATGCCAGAAACACCACCGCGTCCGCGACATCCCCGTCCGTGGCCAGCTCGGGCAACGCCATCCGCTCCGCGAGCCGCCTCCGCACCTCGGCCTCAGGCACCCCCTCCCCCTGTGCGGTGAACCGCACGTACGCCTCCACCGGCGGTCCCCACATCCATCCCGGCAATACGGTGTTGACCCGTATCCGATGGGGCCCGAGCTCCCGCGCCAGCGAGTACATCGCGCTCGTCAGCGCCCCCTTGGAAGCGGCGTACGCGGCCTGTCGCACCTGCGAGGGAGCCGCCACGGCGGACTGTGTGCCGATGAACACCACACTCCCGCCCCGCTCCTTCAGTGCCGGCAGGCAGGCCCGCGTCATCCGCAGTGTGCCCAGCAGATTCACATCGACGACACCCGCCCAGCTCTCGAAGTCCGCGTCCTCGATCCCCCCGAAGTAGCTGTCCCAGGCGGCGACATGCACGACCCCGTCGATCCGCCCGAACCGCTCGCACGCCAGCGCGGCGAGCGCCCGGCACTGCCCCTCGTCCGTGATGTCGGTCGCGCGGTACGCCGTACGCTCCCCGGCCGGATCGAGCTCCGCGGCGGTCTTCACGAGGTGCGCCTCGGTACGCGCCCCGAGCACGGCGTTCCCCCCGTCCCGCACGACGGCCGCCGCGACCTGTCGCCCCAGCCCGGCGCCCACCCCCGAGACGATCACGGTCTTCCCTGTGAGCAGCGACATCGAAGCCCTCCCCGACTCTGGCGGATTATCTGACGGAGCGTCAGAGTATGGGCGTCCGAAGGAGGAAGGAAGAGAGGGAAAGGGAAGGCATAGGAGCCTCCGGGACCCGTTCGGATCCAGTCTGCGGCCTTCCGCGCTGCTCGGCCTCGAACGTCGAGTCCTCCCGTCTTACCGGGGGCGTGCGAGCACTGAGCGTGCGTGGCCCGCGAGCGTCCAAGGCGCGAGGAGGTCACTTCCGGGGCCTGGCACAGTACCGTGATAGAACGCAAGCGCAGAGCGCTATGTGGTGGTTGGACAATCATGGGGGCACCATTGGCCGACGAACCGCCATCGGAGACACCTACCAGTGACCACGTTCTGCGTCTCGCTGCGGTCCAGTTGGCCTACGTTCCCAACATCCGCAAGAACCAGGGAAACTACTGGCTCCCCGACGAACCGCTTCTGGGGCTGCCGTACGCGTCGGTGACCGACGGCGGCGACACCGCTCTGGCCGACCTCGACCTTGGTGAGGAATTCGAGTCGCGAACCGACGACGCTGTGTACAGCGCACGCCGCGAGCGCCAACGGTCCATGGAACTCAAGGTGAAGCAGATACTCGAGTTCTGCGTTAAACACCATGTCGACATCGTCGTCTTTCCCGAATGCTCGATCCCCACCGAGCTTGTGCCCGTCCTCATCGGATATCGCAACCGCCTGGCCATCTTCGCCGGGATCGGCCAGTTGCGTGAGCCCGATGCCGCCGCACTGGCCGAACACGGGCTCACGGAAGCCGAGAACGCCGTCGAATGCAACGCCGCGGTGTTCGTCGGTCAGGAGGAACTCGTCCTCATCACCAAGCAGGACCCCGCACATGGCGAGACGATCGAACCGGGGCTCGGTCCACAGCGGGTGAAGATCACCAAGGGGGAGCGCACCTACGAACTCGGTCTCGCCATCTGCATGGACTACGTCAACCTTCGTCGGGACTTCGACGGTGGGGAGAGGCCACCGGACGTCGTCCTGGTGACCGCGCTGTCCAACCCGACCGACGATTTCCTCAAGCGCCCCCGCAACTTCGCCACGGTCTTTGCGAACCACGCCGGCCACGGCGGCAGCGCCGTCATGGCGCCGCACGTGGCGGGCCTGTTTGTCAACGAGGAACTGGGCACGGACCCCTTGCCCCCCGGTGAGGCGATCGTCTCCGCCGACTTCGCCGGTTTCGCCACCCGACCGCGCTCGACGAAGACTCCGCAGAACCGGATCCATCTGCGTGCCGCGGTCCTCTACGACGACACCGGCGCAGACGACTCCGGAACCGCCAGTGGACTGGCACGTCCCATGCAGTCGTGGTCACTGGACCACTACACCGTGGGCCGGTACGCCGAGTTCCTCTCCACCGCGGAGCGGAGACTCGCCGAAGTCGGGCGGGACACGATCCTGCTCAACGCCGTCAAGATCCTGCGGCGGCGCCAGAAGCAGCGGCTTATAAACCCGTCGGACTTCCTCACGGCGAAGACGCACCTGGTCCTCACTCAAGTGCAGTCGGAGCCTGAACTCCTCTACGCGGCCCTGAACAATCTGCACGAGCATTGGCATCCGCTGCTGGAGGATCCTTCGATCGACGGCCTCGGCGGCTTGATGGACAAGGTCAACCGGGCACGCCGGAAACTCGAGTCCGGAATCCGCAGCAAGTACCAGCGGGTGACTCCGCCGACACTCTCGCCGGACGGCGACGGGACCGGCAAGCAGGAGTTCACCTTGTTCTACTCGGCGAGGCTGGGCCGATACAGCGGAGAGAGCGCCATACGGAGCCTGCCCCGCCAGCTCGGTGTGCTGCGTACCTTGTCGCTCGTCAACGACACCACTGTGCGGCTGCTCTACCGCGTCATCACCGTCCGGCAGACGAGCGGAAACCTCGCGCCCTTCTTCGACGTATTGGCGCAGACTGAAAGCGGTGATCCAGCCGTCATCGAGGATCTGGCGGAAGGAGTGGGGCAGCAGCTCGGCGTGGCCTTCAGCGGAGGCTGGGACATCTCCCCCACCTCCGGCCAGGCCGCACTGGATGCTCCGTTCATGGTGGAACTGCGGCCGAAGGCCGAGAGCGTGCCCCTCGTGGAGGAGGACTGGGGCGGACTCATCGACTACCTCCGGGCGCTCAAACCTCAGGTGACCGTGCAGATGACCCTCCGCCGGGTGCCCGAGGCCGAGCGAACGTACTCCGTGCTGCTTCCCGAAGGGACCGGGCTCTTCGCCAGCGAGGACAGGGACGCGGCGGCCTTCTTCATCCGGGCCAGCCAGGAGTCCGCCAACACGGCGAATCTCGCTCTCCAGATCCATGTCGCCTCGGACGAACAACTGGGAGACGCCGTTCTGCGCAGCATCGGGCTGTGGCTGTTTCGTGGAGTGCCGTTCGACATCGTGTCCGACGAATCGGCGACGGCGGCACTGGCGCCCGGCAGCCCCGCACCGGAGCCCCATACTCCGCTGACCCCCGCAGAGGCCCTGCGCATCTTCCACCCGCCGCACGGCAGGATCGAAGGCCGTGGGCTCGTGAACCGGCATTCCCGGGCGATTTCCCTACCCGACATCACTCTGCCGGTCGACGGCATCAGCCTGGGAACAGCTCGCCTCGCCCAGGCACGTCAGGACCAACCCGTCGAGGTGCGTCTGGACGAGGCGGCCCGGCGTCGGCACACCTACGTCATCGGCAGGACCGGGTCCGGCAAGACGAACATGCTGAAGCACATGGCACGACAGGACATCCGGGAAGGGAGGTCGGTGGTTGTCATCGACCCGCACGGAGACCTGGTCGACTATCTGCTCGGCCATACCGCAGGCCGGGAGAACGAGGTCCTGTTGCTGGACTTCGGGGACCCGGAGTACCTGCCCGTGCTCAACCCGTTGGATCTGGACGTGCGCAGCAAGGCGGAACTCGAACTCGCCATCGAGGAGTTCATTCAACTCCTCGTGCGCCAGTCCTACCACCAGTTCTACGGACCCCGCTTCGAGGAGATCGTCCGTCTGGCACTGGAGTCCATCACGCACAAGGACTACCCGTTCAAGCCGCCCGGGGTAATCGACCTCATCCGGGTACTGCGCAGCAAGGACCGACGCAGGTGGATCAAGGACCTGCTCACGGACTCGGATCTGAAGGAACGCTGGGCCATCTTCGAGCAGCAGCAGGACAACGAGATCGCCGAGGTGTTGCACTGGGTACTGTCCAAGTTCAGCGAAATGCAGCAGGACGGAGCGCTGGGGAAGGTTTTGGCCGGCGGCAAGTCGACCGTCTCGATTGAACGGGTGGTGGACCGCGGCGGCGTGCTGCTGGTGAAACTCCCCGAATGGGAGATGAGCAGATCAGCTGCCACCCTGCTCGGTACGTTCATCCAGGAGCGGGTCCGCAAGGCGGTGTACGCTCGCTGGAGGCAACACGGCGGCAAGTCCGACCCGGTCTATATGTACGTCGACGAGTTCCAGGCTTTCGCGGTCACCGGGTTCGATGAACTCGTGGCAGAGGCCCGCAAGTTCGGACTGAGCCTGGTCCTCGCCCATCAGAACCTGAGTCAGCTCAACGCCTTCTCACGCTTCACGGGAACCGTCTCCGACAACCTGTTGTCAGCCATCCTCGGCAACGTCGCGAACCGGATCGTCTTCGGCGTCTCCAACCGGGACGCGAAACTGCTGGCGGACGAGCTCGACGTCTCGGCCGAGGCCCTGCGTACCCCGGGGAACTTCAGGGGGGTGGCACAGACCCTGCACGCGGGCGAGACTCACACGTTCACCCTCCAGCCGCCTTACGCGGACTCCGACAGCGGGCTTCCCATGGATCGCGACACCGTGCGCGACCGCATGCTCCGGGAGGGCTTCTGGCGCTCACGGGCGGAACTACGGGCGGACGACGAGGAGCGGGAGGCCCGATCGCAGGCCGCGGTACGAAGTCATCTGAGTGGTACACGAAAGCCTCCCTCACGTTCCGCCGCCTCTCGCCGCACCACAGACACTCCCAGCGGGTCGTCCTTTCTGGACGAATGGCTGGCGAAACACCAGAAGGCGCGTGACGATCTGAGCCTTTCGGGCGCGGACGGGACCGCTCGGCAACGAGAGCTGTCCCGGGTGGCGACGGTCCTGCGGGCACCCCTGCTGCGTGCCGCTGCTGTTCAGAGGCAACGGCTCCGCGCCCAGCGAGAAGCGAGCGGTGAACCACCCTCAGACCCGGAGGCGGAACCTCCGGCGTTTCCCCCTTCTTCCGACGCCTTCTTCGAAGACCTCTCGCTGGAACTCCTCTCCGACAAGGACAAGGAATCCCTCTTCCGCGCCTACTCGGACGAGTTGGAGCTGCGTGTGGGAACCGCACTGACCGAAGGGCTCACCGAGGCCCAGCTGAGCGAGTTCGAGGAACTCGTCGACGAGCCGCACAAGGAGGAGGAGGAGGAGGCGGCGTGGCTGGAAGCCAACGTGCCGGAGTACCGGACCATAGTCCGGCGCGAGCAGGCACGACTCATGTGGCACCTCCGCTTGGCCCTCCACAGGATCAGGGGGGCTCGCTGAGCGACTGTGGGTCTGCGCCCCCACCGGCTCGTCGCCCCTGCGGCAGCAGCTTCCTCGCCAGTTGCTCCGCGAAGGGATACGGCCGGAACCCGCGTTGCTGTTCCACATAGTCGATGTACGGCTTGGCCGCGACGACCGCCCCGGCGTACGACCTGCCCATGCTGCGCTCAACGAGGTCCATGTCCACGTACCTGCCCTCGCAGGCGATGGCAATGGAGTTCATGACCGCGAGGGTGTAGCCGATCCGGCTGGAGACCTCCGGCGAAAGCTCAGACATCTGGTGGCTCTCCCGTCCCGCGATCTCACGGTGCAGCATGCGACGCCCTGCGCGTACCTCGGCGTCCAGATAACGCTGCTGCACCTCGAAGAAGGCGCGCAGCCGGTCCGCACGGGACGCGCGCTGGAAACCCCAGACGGCAATGACGACGGCCACGACGGGTGAAATCAGGGCGACCACCAAGGACGCGTTCACCAGAGCCTCACCTCCCCGAGGAAAGTTGCCCCGCTGCCGCACTGCTAACCCGCAGACCGTCCACGGCGTACCGCCGATCATGTCGTCACCGTAGGCCGCCCGCAGGGCCTGCCGCAGCTGCACCTGCACGGAGACGTGTCCTGGCCCTTGCGCTGCTTGTCCAGCCACGTCTGCGCTGCGGCCAGGTCGAACAGCGCACTGTTCGCACCACCGCCTGCGGGCTAAAGAAAGTCCTCGTACCGACGCCTCCAGTCGGAGACTGCGGCCCGCGTAACGCCGACGAGCCTGGCGATCTCAGAGCCGGTGACAAGCGGGCCGCCGACGGAGGGAGCGGGGTGGTCTGCCCTGGACATCACCGTAAACGGACCCCATGACTCCATCGATAGACCGCGTTGACGATGTACACGGATCTGCTCCTGTCGCCTGGCTTTCGTTGAGGACGAGGGCGGCACCGGCTGTGTCGCCGATCTCGCTCGCGGTTGGGCATCACATGTGGCAACGACGCCTCAGTGTGGCTCGAGTCCGAGGCGGGGCGTTGTGCGCAAGCCTCGGATGGCACCCGATGGACTCATCGCAGCTCGTCCACGTAGCGGTCCGTTCCTGGCACGGTGGGGATGAACGGTGCGACGAACTGCACGACACCCAACCCCGAAGCCGCTACGGCTGTGTCCAGGTTCGCGAAGTGGTCGCGCCAGGTGTCGCGGGGATCGTGCTGCAGGAACCACAGCAGGGTCAGCCGGGTCCCGACCCCCTCGACCTGCTTGACGTAGGTCATCCGGTCCCGGGGCAGCGGCGTCGGCGCGAAGACCGTCACCATGGCTGCAGGCGAGCCCGCCAGCCGTTTCGGGAGGTGGTCGTCGCGCAGCCAGGCGAGCAGGTCCGTGAGCCTGGCGGGGGAGTCGGCGTCGATGACCTGGACGACGAGCCCGGCGTAGGGATGGTCGAGGGCATGGATGTCGCGGGGACCGTGGTCGCCGTCGCGGTAGACGGTCGTCGTGTGGTCCTGGAAAGCGGTAAAGATGTGCGTGCGATCCTGGAAGACACGGTGGTCGCGGTTGAGGCGCTTGTTGATGCCGACAGTCCACTTCATGTGGTCGGCGTAGCGGCCGGCGGTCATCCAGTAGACGGATATGTAGCACCCGGCCGTCACCGGCTGCGCGACGGCGGACTTCTCGGGGTAGCGCAGGAGTTGCAGTTCCCGCGTGGCGACCCAGCGGCGCCCGGAGTACATCCATGGCATGGCCATCGCACCGGCGATGAAGTGGTCGTCTTCGTACCAGCGATTGTATTCGCGTTCCCTGCCGGGGTGCGGCTCGACCATGGTGATAAGCGCGTGCCCGAGGTCGGCTCTGTAGGGGCCGACGGCGGCCAGTTCGGCGTACACGTGGCTGCGGGTTTCGTCTGCGTGCGTCGCGTCGTCTGTCATGTGTCCGGTCTAGCTGACGAAGTGTCAGATTGGGAGAGGCGTTCCGCTCAACTCTGTCCGGAGTTCAGTGATTGCGCGCCAACCCGAGAAGTCGGCGATCGCGCGGCCGGTCACCGCTGGCCGCTATCTCTCCACCTACTGGATCACGGACGGCCGCTACGCCGACCACATGCGCTGGACCGTGGGCATCAACAAACGCCTCAACCGCGACGCACGCGTCCACCACGACCGTACCCACGTCTTCACCGCGTTCCAGGACCACGAGACGACGGTCTACCGGGACGGCGCCGCCGGCCCCCGTGACTTCCACGCCCTGGACCACCCGTACACGGGCCTGGTGTTGCAGGTCATCGACGCCGAAACCCCGGAAGCGCGGGCGGAGTTGCTGGAGTGGCTGCGCGCCCGGCACCTGCCCGAGCGGCTCGTGGGATCGCCCGCCGCGATGGTCACCGTCTTCCATCCGACCACGCTGCCCGGCGACCGTATGGCGTACGTCAAGCAGGTCGAGGGTGTGGACGTACGGCTGAAGCTGCTGTAGTTCCTGGAGGCGGACCCGCGGGACTGCTGGGAGCGGCACTTCGCGGGGCTGAGGGAGGCGGTCAACGAAGTCGGCCTGGGGCGGGTGGAGTTGGTGGCGCCGTTCATTCCGACGGTACCGGGGACGGACCGGTACGTCGCCGACTTGCGTTGACCGGGGAGCCTTGCGAGTGAGGTGGCGGTCGGCGTGGTTCGGGAGCGTTGCCGTATGGGACGGCTCGCCGACGAGGAGCCGTCCAACTATGCGTGCTGTGCGCGCTGTTGGGGTCACCCTCTGCCTGGTTGGAGGTAATGCACTGTCCTGTTGAAGTGGTGCATCCGTAGGATCACGCCATGTCTTCCGATGCCCCGCTCACCCGAGAGTCGTTTCGGCGCCTTCATCCGATGAACGCGCCGAGGTCGGTGTCCCAGTTGCCCGGTCGTGTCTGGACTGACGGGGACTGGGACCGGATCCGGCGCGGATATCGAGCCCGGGACATGGATGAGAAGTGGAACGTCTTCGTCGAAGCCGATGTCGTTTACATGCACCGGAGTTGGACCGGGCATGGTATCTACGAGGTGTCCCTTGCCCCCGTGGCCGGTGGCAGGAGGATCACCTCTGCTGTGGTGGAGGCTGATGGGGAGCGCGTTCGGAGGATGGGCGACGAGTACGACTGTTTGATGATGGAGCTGATCATCAGCGCGATCGTCCTTGCTGAGCCGGCCGCCGACCTCCGGGCCGGACTCGTGGAGCTGACTGCTCGGGCTTCGGTGAAGAGCGATCTTCCCGCGGGTGCGGTGGAGCACAGCGCTCTGGGACTGCGTTCTGGATCCTGAACTCCGTCGCCCAGGCGGAGATTCGTGCGGACCGTGATTACCGCCAGGCGCTCGCCGTGCACCGGACGGCCCGGCCCCGACTGTCCCAGGTGCCGACTCGGTGTGGCCTGCTCACGTGGATCTCCTGGTGGCGGACCGGACCTCGGCCCAGCCCATGGTGTGGATGAAACCGCCGACGTGGGCCACGTGTCCGGTGACCTGTGCGTACTCCGTGGAGAGCGGCGAGATCATCTCGGCCGAGACGGTCAGGAGAACCGACGCTTCGGTGTTGCTGAGGGTCTCGATGGCGCGGGCCAGGGCAGGGCGTTGGCGGGAACTGGTCGGATCGCTCTGGCCGGTGGTGTCGTGCTGCACGTCGACGACTCGCCAGCCTCGGCGGCGGGCGTAGACGTGGCAGGCCTGCAGGAGCGGTTGTGGGTCCGTGTGCACGGTGGTGCAGAGGTAGGCGACGGCTGCTCTGTCCGGCGGTTGGTGCATGGCTCTTCCCTCGTCGACGGGTGAATGCCGTGAATGGCCGAATGTGACGGGCGGTGACTTGGAGTCTGCTCACCTCTCGGGCAAGTGTGCAAGTAATTCTGGAAGATCTGAAAACTTTCACTCTCAGAGGTGATGCGGAGAGAGAGGTGCAAGTGTCAGACTTCCGGCAGGAGGTCTGCATGAGTGAGGGAACATCCGCCCGCAGGCGACGAGTTGGCGCACAGCTCCGCCAGTGGCGCGCCGGCGAGGGGCTGACGCTTCAGGGGGTCGCGGACCGGCTGGAGGTCAGCCTGGCGACAGCGAGCCGTTGGGAGACGGGCAGTACGAAGGTGTCGCTGGACACGTACTCCAGGCTCGCGGACCTGTATCGGGTGGACGCGGAGAGCCGGGTGTACTTCGAGCGGTTGTGCCGTGATGCCGATGAGGCCGGCTGGTGGACCCGCTATGGAGACGTGATCTCACATGGTTTCCGCGACTTCATCGAGCTGGAGTCTCAGGCGGTGCGGGAGTTCGTCTTTCATACGATGGTGGTGCCCGGCCTGTTGCAGACTGCCGAGTACCGACGAGCCGTGGTGCTCACTCAAGGGGCTCCGGACGGGACGGCTCGCAAGGCGGACGTGGTGGCGGACATGAACGCTGCCCGTCAGTCGATCCTCACCCGGCTGTCATCGCCCTTCGACCTGCATGTGGTGATGCAGGAGTCAGTTCTCCTGCACGAGTTCGACGGGCAGCCGCACATCATGCGCGAACAGCGTCGACGGCTCAGGGAACTCGCCACGCGCCCGAACATCACCATCCAGGTCGTGCCGCTGCGCCGGTCGTCCCATCCCGGCTCCAACGGTGACTTCACGATCCTGACGTATGGCGGGGGCGAGGCAACCGTCTACAACGAACTTCTCACCTCCAGCGTCATGACCAACGATCCTGCCGAAGTGGCTGTCTATCGGGCTGCGATGGAGACGTTGGCAGGGGATGTCGCCCTGTCGGTGGAGGACTCCATGGGTCTGCTCGACCGATTGCTCGAAGAGTCCGCAGTCTGAGCATGGCCGAGCCCCCTCGGCTAGGACGGCGGGCCAGTCGAGAGGGCTCTTTCGGTGGTGCTTATGAAATTGTCGGTCGTCACGGTGTGTCAGGCGGGGTTGAGAGTTCCCCGGCTGACCTCGGTCACGAACGTGTTCCATGAGTCCGAGGGGAACGCCAGCGTCGGGCCGGCCGTGACCTTGGAGTCACGTACGGCGAGAGCGGTCGCCACGGTGGACCTGACCTCGACGCACGCGCCGTTTCCGGCGGAGTAGGAGGACTTCGTCCAGGTTCCCGTGGCGCCTTGCAGAATTGCCATTTTTGCTCCAGTGGACCAGTTGTCGAATTGCTGTCACCGGACTGCGGGTTCGATGCGGAACTCGTGGTTCGGTTTGCGCCAACGTTTGTTGCTCGATGGCGTGATCGACGCTACTCGCCAACTGCTCCGTCTGAAGCGGCCGTTCACTCTTCCGGATGGCATATTTCACTGGGGTCTTCCGGTCCTGAGTGGCGGCGGTGTATCGTGCGGCACTTCTTCGGGCTGAGGGGGCCTGGAGGGGTGCAGGGGGAGTCGGGACCGTCAGCGCGCGTACTCTTTCGCGACGTTCAGGATGAACTGGCGCGATTGGTCCACATTCAGCGCCTGTGCCCGAAGATGTTCGTACATCACGCTGTATTTCTGCACGTCGGGCGCCTTCTCCAGATAGAGGTCACTGGTGACGCCTTCGATGTAG
Source organism: Streptomyces sp. ADMS (assembly GCF_033441795.1). Lineage (NCBI taxonomy): Bacteria > Bacillati > Actinomycetota > Actinomycetes > Kitasatosporales > Streptomycetaceae > Streptomyces > Streptomyces sp. ADMS. The sequence continues at coordinate 168,717 of NZ_JAVFVX010000001.1, forward strand.
ACGACGCTCGAATCCGCCGCGTCGGGGAACTCCAGGATCGCGTACTGGCCGTTCAGGCCCGGGTGCGCGCCCACCTCGTACGGCAGCACCTGGACGGTGACGTGGGGCAGCTGTGACATCTCGGCCAGGTGTTCCAACTGCTCGCGCATCACCAGGCGGTTGCTCACGACGCGATGCAGCGCCGCCTCGTCGATGACGGCCCACAGCCGCAGCGGATTGTCGTCGGTGGAGACGCGTTCCTGCCTGCGCAGTCGCACCTGGACGCGTTTCTCGACGTCGTCCGTCGACGTCTCCGGCAACGCCCCCTGGATGAGGGCCTCGGCGTAGGGGCGGGTCTGCAGGAGGCCCGGGATGATCTGCGACTCGAAGGCCCGCAGTGACGCCGCGTCCGTCTCCAGCCCGATGTACACGCTGTACGGGACGTCCCCGAACGCGTGCCACCAGCCCTGCTGGCGGGAGTCCTTGGCCATCTCCATCAGGGAGTCGACCATGCGCTGGTCCTCGACCTCGTACACCCCGCACAGGTCGCGGACATCGCGCTGGCTGATGCTGCGGCGGCCGTTCTCCAGCCTGCTGATCTTCGACTGGGACACCAGCAGCCGCTCGGCGACCTCTTCGGCCGTCATGCCCTTCTGCTCGCGGAGCCTGCGCAACTCCTGGCCCAGCCGGCGTCGCCTGACGGTGGGATTGACGTTGGACGGCATGGGACGTGCACCTCCGGCTGCGTGCGTGTACTTGCCACTTTCCGTATCTGCTGTTGAGCAGACTGCCACCAAGGCGCGTGCTACCGCTGGGAAACTGCGGATATGCGGTGCCGAGGCAGGAGATATGCGCCCGGTACACGCCAGTCCGGCGGATTCCGCTTACCGTCCGGGTGCGTTTCCGGTCGTCCTCGGGCGCGCATGTGCCGGACGCCTCGTGCCGGACGACCGCTGTGGGCCGGGGACCTGGTTCCGGACATGCGGCCGCGCGGGGCGGCGAGGGCCGTTCCGGAGTCCTTGCGGACGTCCTTGCGGTCCTCACCGCCCCGCGCGAACCAGCGGCTCCCGAACCGGTCTTGGGGACTGCGGTGCGGTGCTGATGATGTCCTGCGTGGTGCGGGTGCTGCGGTGGATCGGGCGTACGCCGTGGGACTGCGGCTCAGTGAGCCACGGCGCGTGCCATTGATCCGCGGTGCGGCTGCATCGGAACGCCGCGTGCGGGCTCCGGTGCGGGCCTGGCTCCGGGGGCGGCCTGACGGCCTGCCGGTGCCGGGCTGCGGCGCGGCTGGGCCGCGACGCCGTTCTGCACGTCCATGACAGCGTGGGCCACCAGTCCGCCCATGGGGTCGTGCCGGATCAGGTCCCGCAGCCGGGAGCGGGACGAGCGTCCCTCGTTACCCGGATACAGGTGCTTGCCGAGACCGACCGCATGGGCCAGCGCGGCGAGCGCCGCCGTCCGCGGGTCCGGCGGAACGCCGGTGCGGATTGCGGTGTCCAGCCGGGCTCTGATCTCCCGGCTGATCTCCGTGTCCGTCGCCTGATAGCGAGTCGTCGGCAGCACCCCGCACATCTGTCCCGCCACGGCATGCACCATGCCGCACCGCTCCAGATGCGAGAGGTAGGTCTGACGCAGCCCCAGGCGGGGCCCGCCAATCCAGTTCACTGCGCGTACGGGTGCTCCGCGTCGGCGAAGCAGTTCCAACGCACAGTCCAGTGTTGGATCTCCAGTCGGCCGTGGTACGACCACGGCGATACGATCCCCGTCCGGGGCTATCCGTCCGGCCATCGCCAGCTCCACTAGCTGTGCTCCGGCCAGACCGAGGTCGAGCGACTGCGGCTGTGCGGTGGTACCCGTGGCCGGGTCCAGCGCCAGCAGAAGAAGCTCTTCCGGAATTGATCTGCGGCTCCTGCCCATCCATGCCTCCCCGCGTGGATGAATGACAGGGTGACCCCTCTCACATTCATCTGTCGAGAGGGCGTGACCGGTTCGTAGTGGAACCAGTAGGTATGTCGTTCTCGTCTACCGCAGGAGTCAAGGCTGCGCACAGGACACTGGTAGGCGGTTCGGACAGTGTCGTTCGGGCTGCCATTGACGGTTCACGGTTGGGTACACGCACGGAGAACGTGCGGCGCATGGAGGAGGCATCGGTGGCGGGCGAGTCCCCCGACAGGTCGAAGCAGCGCGAGTCGTCGGAAGAACCGACGTCGGGGAGCACGGGGCCGGTTCCCGGGGCCAGGAGTGAATCCGGCGCCGGGGTACGCGACCCGCGGCTCGCGGTGGCCCGGGACCGGGAGCCCACGGCGCGCGGCGGCGTGGACACGGCGACGCGGGTGTTCTCGCGAGCGGAGCTTCCGGCGGAGGCCGCGGACGCGGACGTCGACGCCGACACCGACGCCGAGGTGGGTGCGGCGGACACGGCCGCGGAGGCCGCCGACGGGCCCGGGGATGCCACCGAGGCCGGCTCGGCCGACGGCACCGACGGATCGGGCAGCACCCGGTTGCGCGCGGCCGTGGCCGCGTGGGTCGCCAGTGCGGACGAGGGCGAGGGGAAGTCCGAAGGCGTCGAGGGTGCCGCCGAGAAGGACGGCCCCGATGCGGACGCGGAGCCGGCCCCGGATGCGGACGCTCCGGCCGACGCCCCTGAGGGCGGCGAGGAGCCCGTGGCGGACGCCGGGGGCGACGCGGGACCCGACGGGCCCTCCGGGGCCGCTGACAGGGTCCCTGGGGCCGCCGGCGGGGCATCCGGCGATGCCGACGAGGACTCTTCTGAGCCGGAGAGTGCACAGGAGAGCGAATCGACGCCCGAGCCGGACTCCGAGTCCGACTCCAAGGCCGCGGTCGAAGGCAGGCCCGAGATCAAGCCCGAGCTCAAGGGGGCGGTCGGTTCGGGGTCCGAGCCGGGCGCGGAGGCCGACATCGCCTCTGCTCTCGACCCTGACCCCGGCGCCGGTGCCAACCCTGACGCCGGCCCCGACCCCAGTGGCGTCCTCGCCCCCAAGCCCCCCGTCGACCAGCCCACCGCCGTTTTCAAGGCCGTACGTCCGCCCGCCGCGCCCCAGGTCGACCAGCCGACGACGATGCTCAAACTGGGTGATCTCCCGGCCGGGAAGGCCAAAGCGGCCGAGAAGCCCGAGGGCGGCGACAAGAGCGGCGACCAGGGTGACGCGGACGCCAAGTCGGACGCCAGGGACGCCAACGGCGAGTCCGTTGCTGAGCGCACCAGCAAATTCGTAGCCCTGAGGCAGCTGGACGACCCGGCCACCCGTAAGCCGCCGCCCGCCACACCGCACGCCGGTACGCCCGTCGCCCAGCCGCCCAAGGCGGCCGCCGCGGATGCCACCGCCGCCATCCCGCAGGTCGGGCCGGAGCGGACGACACAGCAGCCGTTGCCGCCGAAGCCGCCGCTGGACCTGCTGGCGGAGCTGACGAACACCCCGCCGCCCAGGGACACCGCGGTACGGACGATCGCGCGGCGCGTCAAGATCTGGACGCCGGTGGTCATCCTGCTGGCGATCGTCTTTGCAGTCGTACAGACAATGCGTCCGCTGCCGACCCCCGAGCTCACACTGACCGCCAAGGACTCCTACACCTTCGACGGGAAGGCCGCAGCACTGCCGTGGCCGAACGAGGGGCAGGGCTGGATGGATGTCAACGGCATCGGGGCCATGGGGAACTTCGGCGAGCAGACGCCGGTCGCCATCGGGTCGGTCGCCAAGGCCATGACCGCGTACGTGGTCCTCAAGGGCCACCCGCTGAAGGCCGGCGAGGAGGGCACGAAGATCGAGATCGACGCGACCGCCGAGAAGGAGGGCGGTTACAACGCGGACGGTGAGTCGACCCTTCCCACCGCCAAGGCGGGCGACACCCTCACCCTGAAGCAGGCGCTGTCGGCCATCATGATTCCGTCCGCGAACAACATCGCGCGGCTGCTGGCGCGTTGGGACGCGGGGACCGAGGCGGCGTTCATCAAGAAGATGAACGACACCGCCAAGGAACTCGGGATGAAGAACACGACGTACACCGACGCCTCCGGCCTCAAGGACACCACCGTCTCCTCCGCCGAGGACCAGGTGAAGCTGGGCCACGAACTGGTGAAGATCCCGGCGCTGATGGACATCACCAGGCAGCCCTACTGGATCGACCCGTCGGGGCAGCGCTGGCGGAACTACAACGACCTCGTCCCGTACAACGGCGCCATCGGCATCAAGACCGGCACCACCACCGTGGCCGGAGGCAACCTGCTCTTCGCCGGCACCAGGGAGGTCGGCGGTGAGACGGTCACCGTCGTCGGCGCGATCCTCGGCCAGCACACGCCGCCCATCATCGACACCGTCAACGACGTGAGCGAGACGGCGTTGATCGCCGCCCGGGAGGCGCTGCTCTCGTCGAAGATCCTGAAGAAGGGCGACGTCGTCGGGTACGTCGACGACGGGCTCGGCGGGCGTACGCCGGTCGTGCTGTCGAAGGACGTCACGGCGGTCGGCTGGGCCGGACTGAAGGTCGAGCTGTCGTTCGACGCCGCCGACGAACTGCCGCACTCCGCCAAGGCGGGCACCGCGGTGGGCACCCTCACCGTGGGCGACGGCAGCGGCGGCGCGGTGGAGGTACCGGTGCAGCTCCAGAAGGACCTGGTCGAGCCCGGCTTCGACAAGAAGCTGACGCGCGTCGGCTGAGCCGTACGAAGAAGCGGTACGGAGAAGCGGTACGCAGACGGAGCAGGACAAGCGAGAGGCGCTCGCCCCGACCGGGGCGAGCGCCTCTCGCGCTTGTGTCGTCGTTGCTCGTCCTCGTTACTGAGTCTCGTCGGCTTCCATCTCGCACTCCAGCGCCGTCTCCCGGGACGGCCCGCCGTACGCGGAGCTGATCCGGACGTTGCCGGGCTGCTCGACGGTCAGCTTGGTGAACTCGCCGTCGTCCGTCAGGCAGCCGTTCTCCGCCCACAGCCAGGGCGAGTACGCGATCCGTACGGTCACCTCGCCGGCCCTCGGCATCCGGACGACGAGGTTGGCGCCGTCGGAGCTGACCACGGAGGCGGGCTTGTCGACCAGCGGGGTCGCGTTCTTGACCCGGTAGATCTTCCAGTTGGCGTCCTCCCAGACCGGCTGGAGATAGTCCGGCCCGCTGGTCACCAGGGCGTGTTCCAGCTTCGCCGGGCCGTCCGGTTCGCCGTTGACGAGGACGACGAAGCCCACCGCCCACTGGGAGAGCCAGGCCTTGTAGGCCTCGGCGGAGAAGCCGCCCTCGGGCTCCTCGGTGCCGCCGTGGCCCTCGTAGAACAGCCGGCCCCGTTCGACGTCGGCCTGCCGGTTCCAGCCGCGGGCCATGTTGATGTACGGGGCGAGGATGGCGGCCTCGCGGTGGTCACGGGCCGGGACGACCTCGACGCGTGTCTGCTCGGCGCCGAGCCGCTTCAGCTCGTTCACGACGCCGTCCGTCTTGACGGCCCACTCGGGCACCGAGGTGTTGGTGACGATGTCGGCGATCGTCTTGCCGGACAGCCAGCTCACGGCGATAACCATGGCGAGCCCGAGGGCCACCATGCTCCGCCGATGCGTGAACCAGGGCAGCGGCAGGGTCAGCCGGGGAGCGGGGGCGGGGGCGGACACCGGGGCGGCTTCCCCGTCCGGCTCCCTTCCCGGCTCCCCGCCGGGCTCCCTTTCCTGCTCCCCGCCAGGCTCCTGACCCGGCCGCCTCCCCTCGGCCCGGTACATCATGATCGCGAGCAGCGTCGCCGGGGCCGCCAGCTCCGAGAGCCGCTCGACGTTCGTACCGATCGGGGTCGGGATCAGGTAGCAGAGGACCACGCCGGCCGCGTACACCGCGGCGCCCAGCCGCAGTGTGCGCCAGGCACTCGGGGCCGTCAGGACGACGATCGCGCACAGTACGACCGGCAGCCCGATGCGGGCCAACGGCATGGGCTGCTCGCCCTCGAAGGGGAACAGCAGCGTCGTGACGCCCACCACGGCCACCGGAGGCACCAGCAGGGCCGCGGCCCGGCCCCAGTCGCGCGACAGGAAGTAGGCGGCGCCGACGACGAGGGCGAACAGGCCGGCGACGGGGCTGCCGGTGGTCGCCAGCGTCGCGCACACGGCCGCCGCGCCGAGGTGCCGCGCGCTGCGCCCGCTCACCACCGCCAGTACGGCCGCCATCCCGAAGGCGGTGCCCAGCACGAACGTCGAGCGCCCCGAGATCACCTGGCACCACAGCGAGAAGCCCACCGCCATCGCCGGCCACAGCGGTTTGCGCACGCCGGTGCGCGCGACGAGTTCCGCGCCGAAAACCGTGGCCGTGACCCCCGACAGCATGGTGGTCGCCACGACACCTACGGCGGCCATCAGGTACGGGGACATCAGGCTGTAGTTGGCCGCGTGCAGACCGCCGTACCAGAACAGGTTGTATGCGGAGCCCGGGTACATCTTCGCGAACTCGGCCCACGCCACCTGGGCGGCCAGGTCGCCGCCGCCGGTCGCGAACACCGCCCACCAGACGAAGTACAGCGGCACCGCGCACGCCGTCACCGTCAGGGCCACCCGGTGGCGCTCGTGCCACACCTCACGTGCCTGCGTGGGCTTGTCGGCGCGCATGACAGGTCTGCGTGGGGTCAGCTCGGCAAAGGCCACTGCAACTTCCGTTTCGGTTCGACTCGGGCGCGCGCGAATGACTGGCGGGTGTCCGTCCGGTGGAGTCTCTTCGGGGTAGACGCTAATAGCACCCCGGGAGTTGGCTGACAGGGCCCCATGTGACCAGGTGGTGACCGGGGCATGACGGAAAAGAGCCCCATCAGCTTGGGATGGTTCCCCTGGCGGGCGCGACCGGATAATTCCGGCCGCGCCCTTCAGGACAGCTACCAGGATCCGGCATGGACAGCCTTCGGGATTCGGTCAGCACAGCTTTCGGGATCCGGTCAGGACATCTTTCAGGATCCGACGGGGAACGCGATGTCGCACACCGCGTCGTCCGGCCCCGCCGCGTCCCAGTCCGCGAAGTACCCCTCGCGGCACGGCCCCGCCGGTTCGATCCCCTGTTCGGACATCCACCTTTCCACCGCCTCGAACGCCGCGATGATCTGCGGATGGGCCACCTGAGCCTTGGTGATCCGCGTGTACGCGAGCCGCCGGGCCGGTTCCACCCGTACCGCCGTCTCCCAGGCCCGCCCGTGCGTCTGCGCCCAAGCCCGCGCGGCGGCCTCGTCGGCGACCGGGACGCACGACTCGGCCGGACCGTCGCTCTCCATGGACACTTCCGAGTGGTAGACGACGAACGGCGCCGCGGTCACGCCCCCGCACTCCCGGGCCCCCGCCTCCAGCCGCCCCAGCGACGCCCCGATCCACGCGGGCAGCTCATCCGCGAGAGTGTGCCGCGTCTCCGTCAGCACCACCCTCTCGGGTACGTCCGCCGTCTCGACCACGAACTTCCCGTACAACTCGTCCATCTCGGAGCTCCTCCCCGACAGTCGTCCACGGAGGTAGTCGGCGAGTGTGCGCTGGGCCGCGATCCGCGCCTCGACGTCCGCCCAGTAGGCGGCGAGCCGCTCGGCGGCGGCCGGCCCGTCCAGCTCTACGAGACCCACCACTTCGCCGATCAGGGCGAGCGGCATGTCCAGCCGGCGCAGCAGGGCCACCAGTCGGGCGCGTTCGGTCTGCGAGGTGCGGTAGAAGCGGTAGCCGCTCACCTCGTCGACGTGCGCGGGGGCGAGCAGTCCCAGCCGGTCGTACAGCCGCAGGGCCTTGGGCGAGAGCCGGGCCCGTGCGGCGAACGCGCCGATGGTGAGCAGGTCGTCGTCCCCGTAGCCGTCCACACCGACATCCTCCGTCACCGGGCACGGTCGGCCCGGTGACAAGGACGCTCACCCTTGCCCCAGGGACAAGGTCAACCGACTGAACCGGGGCAGTGAACCGGACAGGTCAGCCGATGGCCTTCTCGACCGCGCCCACCAGCTCGTCCGTCTCCGGCTCGGTCTGCGGGGAGAAGCGGGCGACGACCTGACCGTCGCGGCCGATGAGGAACTTCTCGAAGTTCCAGCGGATGTCCCCGGTGTGGCCCTCGCCGTCGGCGAAGCCCACCAGGCGGTCGTACAGGGTGTGCCGGGCGTCCCCGTTGACCTCGACCTTCTCGGTCATGGGGAAGGTCACGCCGTACGTCGCCGAGCAGAACTCGGCGATCTCCTCGGAGCTGCCGGGCTCCTGGCCGAGGAACTGGTTGCAGGGCACCCCGAGCACGGTGAAGCCCTTCTCGGCGTACCGCGCGTGGAGCTTCTCCAGCCCCGCGTACTGCGGGGTGAGCCCGCACTTGGAGGCGACGTTGACGATGAGGACGGCCTTGCCCGCGTACTGGGCGAGGTCCGCGGAACCGCCCGTGAGGGCACCGATCTCGACGGAGAGCGGGGAGTCGGCGGAAGGGGAGGAGGAAGGCGTGGCGTCTGTGGTCATAAACGGATGCTAACTCCGGTAGGTGTCGGGCCCGGCCCCCGCCCCCGAAGCCTTGACCAAGACCTCACCGGCCGCCGTACGTGAGTACAGCACCGACCTCCCGGCCCGCCGCCGCTCCACCAGCCCCGCGTCGAGCAGCACCCGCAGATGCCGCCCGACCGAGCCGAGTGTCTGCCCGGTCACGGCGGTCAGGTGGGTGGTGCTGTGCGGCGAGTCGAGGAGTACGAGCACGGCGGCCCGGGCCGGCCCGAGGAGCGCCCCGAGAGCGGCGGACGCCCCACGCCCACCGCGGTGCTCGGCCAGCACGCCCGCGCACGGGTAGATCACCGCGTACCGCTCCGGCTCCTCCCACGCCACCCACCCCGTTTTCGGCGTCACGGGTACGAAGACCAGCTCGGCGCCGGAGATCTCGCGGGGCGGGTTCGCGTACAGGTTGACGGTGGGGCTGGTGGCGGCGGGGCGGCGGGAGGGGCGCGGGCGGGGTGGAAGCGAGGGCGCGGGTTCGAGCCCGGCGGAGCGGTCGTGCTCCGGTACGTGACCCCTGGCGGTCCCCGGACCGGGTGAGGGATTCCGCGCGCGGGAAGAACTGGGCAGGACATGCGCGGCTCGACCGGCTTGCCAAGGGGGACCTACTCGCATGACGACGCGTGACGAACGTACGGAGAAGACGGAGAAGACGGGGAAGACGGAGAAGACGGACAGGAAGGGCCGGGGAGAGAAGGCGGCCAAGGAGGAAACCCGCGCCGACGACGGGGTCTCCGAGTCCGAACGGCTGCTGTTCGGGGGGCCGTTGCGGTACGACACGGGGTGGAACCAGCACCACGGGTCGTTTCTGGAGCTGGGGCTGCGGACCATGGTCGCGCGGATGCCCCGGCTGATCGGCGCCACCATCCGGCTCGCCCACCGCGCCGACCCGCGCGCCCTGCGCCGGGTCGCCGTCGCCGAGTTGGGCGGGGGAGTGGCGCAGGCCGTCGGGCTCGTGGCCGTCAACCGGGTGCTCACCCACCTGCTCGGCGGCGGCGACACCACCGACCGGCTGCGGGCCGCCGTACCCGCGCTGGTCGTCGTCGCGGTCACCGCGATCGTCGGGGCGCTGCTGCGGTCCGCGTCGACCGCCGGTACCGGGCGGCTGGAGCCCAAGGTGTTCCGGGTGGCGACCGAGGAGTATCTGGAGCGGGTGGCCCGGGTCGAGCTGGCCGCCGTGGAGGACGAGGAGTTCCACAAACTCCTCGACTCCGCCCAGTGGGGGGCCGAGTCCGCACGGCGCATGATCCGGTTCTGTACGTCCGTCATGACCGCGAGCATCGCGCTGGCCGCAGCCGCCGGAGTGCTCACCGTGCTGCATCCGGCGCTCCTTCCCCTCCTCGCGCTGATGACGCTGCCCAGCGCCTGGAGCGCGCTCACCATCGCCCGCCGACGGTACGTCTCCTTCCATACCTGGGTCCAACACGCCCGCGCGGGGCAGCTGTTGGGGCGACTGCTGATCGACACGCAGGCCGCTCCCGAGGTGCGGGTGCACAACATCGGGCCGTTTCTGCTGCGGCACTTCAGGACCATGGCCGAGACGGGTGAGCGGGAACAGACCCGGCTCGCCTCGCTGGCCGCCCGGACGGGGCTGATCGCCTCCGGATGGACGGGCATCGCGACCGCCGGCGCGTACGGCGTGCTCGGGCTGCTGCTGTGGACGGGCGCCATGAACCTGGCCGTCGCCGGTACGGCGGTCATCGCCATCCGGACCGGGTCCGCCAACCTGGAGGCGCTGGTCGTCCAGCTCAACTTCCTCTACGAGGAGAGCCTGTTCGTCGCCGACCTGGAACGGCTGTGCCAGGAGGCGGACCGCCGGCTCATCCCGGACACAGGCCTCCCGCTGCCGCCCCACGTGGACACCATCCGCTTCGAGAACGTCTCCTTCACCTACCCGGGCACGGCCACCGAACCCGCCCTCGACGCGGTGAACGTCACCATCCACACCGGCCGGATCGTCGCGCTGGTCGGCAACAACGGCAGTGGCAAGTCGACCCTGGCCAAGCTGCTGTGCGGGCTGTACGCGCCCGACTCCGGCCGCATCCTCTGGGACGGACTCGACTCCACCGAGCTGGACCGCACCGACCTCTTCGACCGGGTCGCGGTCGTCGCCCAGGACTTCTACCGCTGGCCCTTCACGGCCCGGGTCAACATCGCCATCGGCCGCCCCGACGCCCCGCACGACGACGAACACCTGCGCGCCGCCGCCGAGTACGCGGGCGCCGACGAGACCATCGCCGGCCTGCCCCGGGGGTGGGACACCCTCCTCGCCCGTGGCTACAGGGGCGGCCACCAGATCTCCGGCGGCCAGTGGCAGCGCCTCGGCATCGCCCGCGCCCGGCACCGCGACGCCCGCGTCCTGGTCGTCGACGAGCCGACCAGCGCCCTGGACGCGGAGACCGAGCAGCGCGTCTTCGACCAGATCCGCAGCCTCGCGGCGGCGGGCCAGACGATCATCCTGATCACCCACCGTCTGCACAGCGTCCGGCACGCGGACGACATCTACGTGCTGGAACGGGGCCGCGTCGCCGAACACGGCACGTTCGAGGAGCTGTTGAGGGCCGACGGCGACGGGCCGGGCCTGTTCCGGCGGATGTATCTGGTGCAGTCGGAGCAGTACCGCCTGGACGCCGGACAGTGAGACGGGAAGTGCACCGGACAGTGATCCACATCACAGGATCGTGATGTGGGGAAAGTGAAGGAAGCGTGTCTCGGGGGCGCGTGGGGCTGGCATGCTCATGCATGGCTACCGGGGGGTAACCGTTCCTGTGTGACCCCTGTGCCCCGTCCCGTAATTCGATCGACTCGATCCCGAGGACCCCCACGCGTGCACAAGCTCACCAGACATGCCCTACTGGCGTCGGTCACCGTCGCGGCCCTGCTGACCACAGGCTGCTCCGCAAGCTCGTCGCCGGAGGTGGAAAGCGCGGCCGCGGCTGCGGCCGAGACCCCCGTCGCCGCCTCGACGCCGGAACAACTCGCAGTCGTGCAGGCGCCGTTGGGCAACGCGGCCCCCACGGCCGTGGCAACCCAGGACGCCGCGGAAGCGGGCGACACGGCGCAGAGGTCGTCGCTCAAGGTCGCCTCGTACGACAAGAAGAGCGGGCGGGCGGTCATCGCCGCGAAGCCGGCCGCCCTGCCCCCCTCTTCCCCCTCCGCCTCCGCACCATCCTCGCCCTCGTCCCCCTCGCCCTCCGCGTCGGAGACGACCGCCGCCCCCGTCGCCGTCGGTGACGTCATCGCCAGTGCTCCCGCCCCCGGTGCCCCCGACGGTCTGCTGGCCGAGGTGACCGAGGTCGTCGGCGAGGATGCGAGCGGCGGTACGGAGGTGATCACCAAGTCCGCAGAACTCAGCGACGTACTCGGTGAGAGCACGGCCGAGGGCGAGGTTCCGGTGGACCCGGCCGCCATCGAGGTCGAGCCGCTCGTCGAGGGCGTGAAGGTCTCCTGGGCGAAGACCGGCGACCTCACCTTCGGCCCCGAGGGTGCCAGGCTTCCGCTGGGCAGCCTGCGTATCGACGTGGGCGCCGCCATAGCCACGGCCGAGGGTGCTCCCGCCTCGGCGTCGGCCTCGGTGCAGGGCTTCGTCCAGCTCGCGCCCGAAGTCGCGTTCTCGTACGACGGTTCCGGCAGCGGGACGGGCTCCGCGCCCGGCGGCGCGTTCCTCGGGCTGACCGGTGACTGGGCCTCGCAGTGGTCGCTGAAGGGCCGCGCGGCCGGGACCACCACGACCGACGGCAAGCCCCTGCGCATCCCCTTCGCCGAGCTCCACGCCGACCCCGTCATCTATGCGGGCCCGGTCCCGATCGTCGTCAACCTCGACCTGGTCTGCTACTTCCAGGTCGACGCCGACGGCAAGGTGACCGTCGACGTCGAGCAGGACCTCAAGGGCGACTTCCGCGTCGGCGGCACCTTCTCCTGGAGCAAGGGCTGGACGCCGGTCAGCGAGTCCGCGATGACCGGGACGCCGCTGGACGTGAAGGTCACGGCGACCGGTGACGTCAAGGCGTCGCTGGGCGCCGAGGCGTTCATCGGTCTGTACGGCACCGTCGGCGTCAGCGCCGACCTCGCCCCGTATCTCCGGGTGGAGGCGGACGCCTCGGCGGAGGGATCGAGCGACGGCACGGGCTCGGCGAGCGGCTCCTGGGCCCTGTACGGAGGCGTGGATCTGTCCGGCGCCCTCCATGTCCAGCTGACCATCTTCGGAACGCCGATCTTCCAGCACCGGATTCCGCTGGGGGAGCTGCACGAGGAGTGGCCGCTGGCTAAGGGCGAGGCGACGGCATCGACACCGACGGTGAAACCGGCGGCCTGACGTACGCCTGCTGACCCACCGCGAGGGGCCTTTCCGTCCAGTACCGGACGGAGGGGCCCTTCGGCCATGTGCCTCTGGAGTCAGCCCAGTTGCTTGCTTCCCCGGCCCGGCACAGCCGCCGTGCTGTGCCGGACCACTCCTGTCTCTCTGCCTTGCGGCATCTCGTGCGTAGACCATCCGACGCAGATCTCAGATCTCAGGTCTCAGACGCGCTGAGGCGCGCGCATCCCCGCTCGCACCTGCGCGGCCATCGTGCGCACGGTCGGATCGGGACGGCGTGCCGACCGATCGGGTGCCGTCGGCCCGCAACCGGCAACCGGCAACCGGCAACCGGCGGCCATACCGGCCAGGGACACCGATCGGCAGGATCGCCGTCCCCGGGCCGGCCGGTGGCTCAGAGGATTCTGACCTTGTTTATGTCGACCCCGCCGGGGTGGTTCGGCCAGGTGAAGACGGTCCACTTGTCGATCGCCTGAGCGGGCTGCCAGCTTCCGTCCCCGAGCCCCTGGACGCGGTTGTTGCCGGTCGAGATCCGGCCCACCAGTTCGTGGTGAGCAGGTTGGCCTCACCGGCGTTGGCGTAACACCGCATCTGCGAGTTCTCGCCGGGGCGGTGGATGGTGATCTGCAGGAAGTCGCTCCGGCTGCACGTGCCTTCGTTGATCGCGAACGCGCTCGTCGCGTCGACGGTGAGTGAGGCCGTCACGGCGACGGACGTCAGTCGGCCAGGACCGCCTGTTTGGCGATGTGCTTCATGGGGGCCGTCCACCTTCCAGGAGCAGACGCGGAGCGACCGTTCGAGACGAACTCACCTCACGTGCCACTCCGTTGGGGCGATCCTCGGCCGCCGGCGTGGTAGCTGACCAGCGCGAAAGGACAGAGCTGCCCGAAGGCACGTGAGGAACTGCCTGCCGGTCATCGGCTGCCACCCGGGGGAGGGGTGGCGGTCGAGCGGGTGGACCTGGGGGGCGGGGTGCCGCATGCACGGGGAGGGCCGGGCGCGTGTCCCCTTTGAGGAGCCCTTTCTGTGCAGGCCCTCGGGAAAGATGGTATCGATGGAGATAGTATCTCCATCGATACCATTGCCTGTGGGAGTGTTCTCATGCGCCGTTTCATCGGACGGGACCGCGAGCTGACCGTGCTCCGCAGCGCCTTCCACGCCGTGCAGGACGCCGCCGGGTCGGCCAAACCGGGCCAGTGCATCCTCATGCGGGGAAGACGCCGAGTCGGCAAGTCCAGCCTCGTCGAGGAGTTCCTCCGGCGCACCGAGACGCCCTCCCTCTTCTTCACCGCTGCGGGCGGCACGGCCGAGGACGAGCTGACGGAGCTCCTCGACGCCGCCGCCCGGTCCACGCTCCCTGACCGGGAACTGTTCGCGGAGGAGACCCCGGCTCAGTGGAACGCGGCCTTCAGGCTGCTTGCCGAGGTCCTGCCCGACGACCGGGCGAGCGTGGTCGTCATCGACGAGGTCCCGTATCTCATGGACAGCGTCGACGCCTTCGAGGGCATGCTGCAGAGGGCGTGGGACCGCCTGTTCAGCCGTAAGCCGGTGCTTCTCCTCCTGGTCGGATCCGACCTGTCGATGATGGAGGCGCTCAACAGCTACGACCGCCCTTTCCATCAGCGCGGCCGGGAAATGGTCGTGGGCCCGTTGAACCCGGTCGACATCGGCGAGATGCTCGACCTGGAACCCGCGGCCGCCTTCGACGCCACCCTGATCACCGGCGGCCTCCCGCTGATCTGCGCGGAGTGGCGGCCCGGAGCGGACGTGCGGGAGTTCCTGCGCGACTCGCTCGACAACCCCGTCTCGGCGCTGCTGGTCTCCGCCGAGCGCTCACTGGCCGCGGAGTTTCCGCCACAGGCGATGAGCGGGGAAGTCCTACGGGCGATCGGAACCGGCGAACGCACCTTCACCAACATCGCGCGCGCCGCCGGCGGCATCAGCCACACCACCCTCACCCGGGCCACGGACGTCCTGACCGCCAAGGGGGTGGTAGTGGCCGAGCTTCCCCTCTCCCTACGGCCGTCGAAGGAACGCCGCTACCGGGTGACCGACCCCTACCTGCGGTTCTGGCTCGCGTTCCTGGATCCGCACATGGCGGAGATCGAACGTGGACGAGGGGACCTGACCCTGAGCCGGATCAGGGAGCGGTGGACGAGCTGGCGGGGCCGTGCGATCGAACCCCTGGTCCGGGAATCCCTCGCCCGTCTCCTGCCGGACGGGGTCCTGCCCGCCGCGCCGGCGATCGGCGGGTACTGGACCCGCAGCAACGATGTAGAGATCGACGTCGTGGGCGCCGACCGGCAGCCGGTCGCCAAGGAGTTGCTCTTCCTCGGCTCCGTGAAGTGGCTGGAGAGTGCCCCGTTCGACAACCACGACCTCGCCGCGCTGCAGAAGCACCGGGCTGCGATCACCGACGAGCCCGTACCGCTCGTCGCGGTCTCCCGCAACGGGGTCAGCTGTTCCGGCCTTCAGGCGACCTACGGCCCCGACGAACTGCTCGGCGCCTGGCGCAGGCCCTGACCTTGCGCGCCCTGACCCAGCACAGGTCCCAGGCCCAGCACAGGTCCCAGGCCCGGCACAGGTCCCTGAGACGGGCCCCCTGCCGCCTACCGGAACAGTTCGAACGAGACGTGCCCGGACAGAGCGCCGAGGAAGTCGACCGCG
Source organism: Streptomyces sp. ADMS (assembly GCF_033441795.1). Classification (NCBI taxonomy): domain Bacteria; kingdom Bacillati; phylum Actinomycetota; class Actinomycetes; order Kitasatosporales; family Streptomycetaceae; genus Streptomyces; species Streptomyces sp. ADMS. The sequence continues at coordinate 184,134 of NZ_JAVFVX010000001.1, forward strand.
TCGAAGACCGCCCCGGCGGAAGCGACACCGACCGTCCGCGTACGCCCCGCCAGCACCCGCCCCACCGCCTCCACAGCCAGCGGCGCACTCACCGCGTAGATGTCCCGGCCCCGAGCCACCGCGCGCCGTTCAACGCCCCCGGCCCGTACGACGACATCGACGACGAACGTCTGATCGGACCGCCCGTCCTCGTCGACCGCGACCGGCGCCGGGGTGTCGGCCGCCGCCAGGTCCCTCGCCGCCTCGACCGCCATGTAACTGCGCACCTCGGGTACGGCGAGGTGGCTGGGGACGGTGACCACGTCGGCCATGGAGAACTCGCCGATCACCTCCCGGGGCCCCATCGGGTCCGGGAAGGTCCACTTCAGGGTCGGCAGCGCGTTGTCGTGGTACTCCAGCCGCCCTCCGCTGAAACGGACGCGCCGGCCCTCCCTGCGCTCCCGGGAGACCGCCCCCGCGACACGCGTCCCGGCGGTGGGATGCCAACTGCTCAGTCCGTACGCGATGTGCGCCTCGTCGGCCGACGTCCAGTCGCCCATCGCCGCGGTGACCAGCAGGTCGCTGAGGCCGCCGAAGAAGGCCATCGCCGGGATCACCACGGCGTTCGCGGCACGGGCACGCTCCGCGAAGTGCGTGAACGTGTCGAGGTTGGCCTCGATCTCCGCCGCCACGTCCACATACGGGATCCCGGCCCGCAGAGCCGCCTCGATCACCGGCGCGGCGGTCGCGGCGAAGGGCCCGGCGCAGTTGATCACGGCGGTGGCGCCGGCCAGCGCGCGGTCCAGTGAGCCCGGGTCGTCGACCGAGGCCGGCCGGGCGTCGAGCCCCGGGCGCGACGCGGCCAGCTTCCGCAGCTGTTCCGGGTCCCGCCCGGAGAGGACCGGGACGAACCCCCGGTCCAGCAACTCCGCGACCACGAAGCGCCCGGTGTGCCCGTACGCGCCGTACACCGCGACCGCCCGCCCTGACACTGACCCCGATACCGATCCCATGACCACTTCTCCCCGTCGCGTCCGCGTGATCCTCCGCTGACCACCTGCTGCCATCCTGGCGTCGACGCCCGAACCACACGAGTGTCCGGAACGACATGCCCCGTACAATTTCGGACATGGGCACGGACATGGGCATGGGCACGGACACGGGCGCGCACATGGGCACGAGCGCAGGCATGGGTACGGACACGGGTCCCGGCCCACGCACCGTCGCGATCGCCCTCGCCGACGGCATGCTGCACTTCGAACTGGCCATCGCCTACGAGGTGTTCGGCGCCGATCTCTCCCACCTGGCCGCCCCCTGGTACACCGTCGCCCTCTGCGGCCCGGGCCCGGGCCGCGCCGGCCGATTCCTCCTGGAGCCCGACGCGGGCCTCGCCCAACTCCCGTACGCCGACACGGTGATCGTCCCCGGCTGGGCCGACGTCGACCAGGCGCCGCCCGCCGAACTCGTCGAAGCCGTGCGCGCGGCCCACGAGGCGGGAGCGCGCGTCGCCTCCCTGTGCACCGGCGCGTTCGTGCTGGCCGCCGCCGGACTGCTGGACGGGCGGCGCGCGACCACGCACTGGGCGCACACCGGGATCCTGGCCGCCCGTCATCCCCGCGTCGAGGTCGACCCGGACGTGCTGTACGTCGACAACGGCAGCGTGCTCACCTCCGCCGGAAAGGCGGCCTCGATGGACCTGTGCCTGCACCTCGTACGCCTCGACCACGGCTCGGCGATCGCCAACACCGTCGCCCGCCGCCTCGTCGTACCCCCGCACCGGGCCGGCGGCCAGGCGCAGTTCGTCACCGCGCCGGTGCCCGCCCAGGACGACCATCCGCTCGCCGACCTGTTCCCCTGGGCGATCGAACGGCTCGACCGCCCGCTGACCGTCGAGGACCTGGCCCGCCGGGCGAACATGAGCTCGCGCAACCTGGGCCGCCACTTCCGGACGGTCACGGGCACGACCCCGCTGCAGTGGCTGCTGACCCAGCGGATCCGGCGTGCGCAAGAGCTGCTGGAGGCGACAGGCGACAGCGTCGACGCCATCGCGGAGGCCGTCGGCATGGGCACGGCCACGACCCTGCGCCGCCACTTCAACCGCACGATCGGCGTGCCCCCGGACACGTACCGCCGTACGTTCCGCAGTCAGCGCTCCGGCGTCGAATGATGCGCGATGCCTTGACGTGTCCCTGTCGCGGTGGGTTTATGGGAGCGCTCCCACGTTTCCGCTGATGCTGAAGTTTCCTCGCGCTCACTTTCTGGAGTCGCAGTGAGAACAACGAGAAGCACGACACGAGGCACCACGCGAAAGAACCCCGTAACCGTCCTGCTGACCGGGCTCGCCACGATCCTCGGCCTCCTGGTGCTCGCCCCGACCCCCACTCAGGCCCAGGCCGACCCGCCCGGCGCCCTGGCCACCGGCCTCCACATCTCCAACGGCCGCCTCCTCGAAGGCAACGGCAACGACTTCGTGATGCGGGGCGTCAACCACGCCCACACCTGGTACCCGAACCAGACCCAGTCCCTCAGGGACGTCAAGGCGTTGGGCGCCAACAGCGTCCGCGTCGTCCTCGCCGACGGACACCGCTGGACCGAGAACAGCGCCGACGACGTGGCCGCCGTCGTCGCCCAGTGCAAGGCCAACCGCCTGATCTGCGTACTGGAGGTGCACGACACCACCGGCTACGGCGAGGAGGCGGCGGCCGGGACGCTCGACCATGCGGCCGACTACTGGATCGGCCTCAAGAGCGTGCTCGCCGGCCAGGAGAACCACGTCATCATCAACATCGGCAACGAGCCCTGGGGCAACACCGATCCGGCCGGCTGGACGGCCCCCACCATCGCCGCGGTCCAGAAACTGCGTGCCGCGGGCTTCGAGCACACGATCATGGTGGACGCGCCCAACTGGGGCCAGGACTGGCAGGGCGTCATGCGCGCCAACGCCCAGTCGGTGTACGACGCCGACACCACCGGCAACCTGATCTTCTCGATCCACATGTACAGCGTCTTCGACACGGCGGCGGAGATCACGGACTATCTGAACGCCTTCGTCACTGCGGAACTCCCCATCCTGATCGGTGAGTTCGGCGGCCCGGCCGACCAGTGGGGCGATCCGGACGAGGACACGATGATGGCCACGGCCGAGCAACTCGACCTGGGCTACCTGGCCTGGTCGTGGAGCGGCAACACGGACCCGATCCTCGACCTGTCCATCGGCTTCGACCCGAATCAGCTCAGCTCCTGGGGCCAGCGCATCTTCAACGGCGCCAACGGCATCGCCCAGACCTCCGAAGAGGCCACGATCTACGGCGGCGGCACGGGCACCGACACCCAGGCGCCGACCACCCCCGGCACCCCGGCGGCGTCCGGGACCACGGCCACGTCAACCACTCTGACCTGGACGGCGTCGACGGACAACGTTGGCGTCGCCGGCTACGACGTGGTTCGCGTGAGCGGCGGTACGGAGACGACAGCCGCCGCCTCCACCACCAACTCGGTCACGGTGACCGGCCTCACCGCGGCGACCGCGTACACCTTCGCCGTGTACGCACGGGACGCGGCCGGCAACCGTTCGTCCCGCTCCGCCACGGTGAACGTCACCACGTCCCCGGGCGGCGGCAACCCCGGAGCCGGCTGCTCCGTCGCCTACCGGGTCGTCGGCGAATGGCAGGGCGGCTTCCAGGGCGACATCACCCTGCGCAACACGGGCACCACAGCCCTCACCAACTGGACCCTGGGCTTCACGTTCGCCAACGGCCAGACGATCAACAACATGTGGGGCGGTACGCCCACCCAGAGCGGCGGCAACGTGAGCGTCACCCCCGCCTCCTACACGGCCACGATCCCGGCTGAGGGCTCGGTCACCGTCGGCTTCATCGGGGCGAAGGGTGCCACGAACACGGCGCCGACCACCTTCACCCTCAACGGCACTACCTGCGCGACCACTTGATCTGATCTGATCCGATTCGAACCAGTAGCCAGTAGCCAGTAGCCAGTAGCCAGTAGCCAGTCGTCGGAGGGCGGCGTCCCGCAGCCGGAACGCCGCCCTCCGCCCTCGTCGCCTGTCCGTCGCCCCCGGTCCACCGGCCGGGCCCTGCCCGGTGCCGAGCGGCTTGCGGCGGCCGGAGGGATCCCTCCGCACCCACCACCGGGGCGGCGGTCACAGTCCCGCCACCCATGGTGTGAGGCTGGCGCAACCCAGGTTCCCACGGGGTCCAACAGGTCGGAAACCGCCCGCTGCGGCGGTCGCACTGGCTTCGTGACATGAGGGTGTGGACGCCAATCAGGTCGTTGCTCCGCAGTCTCGGCGCAGCCGCCAAGGGCGGTTTCGGCAGAGGCAGTTCAGGGCGCCGCCGCAGCGGCCGAACGGCCCCGGGCGTCGTTCACTGCCCGGCTGGCGCAGCATCAGGGGCCGGGCGGCGGTGGTCATCACGGTCCCGATCTGCCTGCTGCTGACGGTGGCCGGTCTTGCCGTGTACGGCCGCGCGGAGGCCCTCGGTGACGCCCGGACGACCCGCGCCGAGGTCGGCCTCAGCCTGCGGGTGCAGGCGCTGGTGCACCAGCTGCAACGTGAACGCGGCTTGAGCAACGGTCTGTTGGGCGGTGAGGAGGGGTGCCGCACTCCGTTCGCGGCCAC